>PMDT01000066.1 GCA_003154555.1 Spirochaetaceae bacterium | reverse complement strand
GACACACCATGGCCGAGGTTCTCAGTAAAAACGCGAGGGTGGGAATTGTCACCCAGAAGTTCTTCTGCACGTGCGGCGGCGAGGTGAAGATGAAGCTTGTGTTCGCCAAGGGGAAGCTCCGCAATACCGCAGAGTGCGAGAAGTGCCATCGTCAGGAGCGCAAGCCCAGCGATTTCAAGGCCTGAGGGCACGTCCTGCCACCCATCCTGAAGGATGGGTTTTTTTTGCGTTCGCGCCCGTCATGCGCGTTTTTCCGTGTCCTCCCGACGCCACGCATCGACCTGCTCTGCAATCTCTGCCTGCATTTTTTCCAGGAGATCGACGACTGCCTTTTTCCCCCGGGGGGCAGGATACAGGGTCAGGGGCTTCACGCGGTAGTGAGTGCCGCGGAGATTCACAAGTATTTTCCAGACTTTCGAGATCGAGTACCCGCCATCGACTGCCACGGACATCACCGGCATCGGCTCAGACTCGAGGATGATGCGGACTGCGCCGGCCTGAAAATCCCTTACGCGTCCGGTCCGTGAGCGCGTTCCTTCGGGAAACACCACCGGGCAGTAGCCTTGCCGCGACAGGGCGGCGAGCCGCCGCAGCTCGGCATGGCCCCTTCGGTAGTCGCCTGTGCGGCTGATGAGCGCGCTCTGTCCCACCCGCAGCATGCGGGATACCATCGGAACTCCCCTGCCAAGCTCCTTCTTGGAGACGTAGCGCACGACGCTCCGCGGGAAAGCCAGGGCGAGTGCCGGGATGTCGACCAGGCTCTGGTGATTGGAGATGATCATGAAAACCTGGGGCAGGGTGCCCGGGTAGTGCGCGAAATCCGTTCTCATGCCGCCGATCATGCGGGCGAGGATGAAAAGCCGCCGGGACACGGTCTGCTGGTAGCGCGTGATCAGGTCCATCGCGAATGACGGACGAAATACCGTCACGAGAATCAGGTGGATTTCCGCACGAATGAAGATTGCAAAAACGCAGAGGACGACGAATGCCGCGAGCATCGTTATGCCCGCCCGCCCGCGGCGAGATTCGGTCGGTCGCTCCCTTCCGCTGCTGGCAGAGCTGCGACGTGCGTCAGCCTTTTTCCCTCCAAAGCGGCGGCCATGGCGCGGATGAAGCCGGGGTCTGTCCCGCAGCAGCCGCCGACCACGTCGGCGCCGTCCAGCACCAGGCGCGGCACATAGGAGGCGTATTCGTGAGCGCACAGGGGATAGACCACCCGGCCACCCACGATCTGCGGCATTCCCGCATTCGCCTTGATCCAGATCGGCAGCATCGTGAGGCTGCGGAGTATCGGGACAAGCGGCACGTACTGCTCGATTCCCGCGCCGCAGTTTGCGCCGATGAGCGACGCCCCCGCCTCCTCGGCCCGGTGCACACACACTTCCGGCGGGTTTCCCATCATCGTGCGGTAGCCGCGCGGGGTGGCATTGTACGACATGCTCGCCACGACGGGCAGGTGTGTCGCTTCCACCGCGGCGCGCACTGCGACGACCATCTCTTCCACGTCGGTCATCGACTCGACCACGATCCAGTCGACGCCTGCATGGGCAAGCGTGGCGGCCTGTTCGGCAAAGACGTCGTGGAGCTCCGCGGCGCTCACCTCGCCGAGGGAGATGAATCGCGCGCTGGGTCCCATGTCACCGGCGATGATCGCCGCGTGCCCGATGACCTGGCGGGCGAGGGCTGCCGCCGCCGCATTGATCTTCACCACNNTGGAGGAGATTCCATTCATCGGGCGGGCATCCCTGTATGAGGCCGCGCTTGAAGAGCTCGGTCCCCCACGCGCCGTCGGCGAGCAGCACGGCGCCTTTTTCCCACTTTTTTCCGCGGACGTCCATGACGAGCCCATAGTAGTGAATCCTCTTGCTTGTGAAAAGGATGTTATTCCACTAAGCTTACCTGGCAATGGCGGTCTTTCTCATCATTTTCCTTGCCGCGGGCGCGATCATACTCTCCATTCATGTCGCTCTCGCCGCCGGGATCGCCAGCGCGATGCGCGCCGAACGTCGCCGGACCGCCCGACGCGCCGCTCGGCCGGCGGCCGGCACCGTGCTTCCCGTGGCCGAGATAGTCGTCGCGGTGCGCGACGAGGCGGCACGTCTTCCCGCGCTCCTGGAATCCCTGCGGGCGCAGACGGTCGACTGCCTTTTTCTCCTCGTGGACGACCGTTCGACGGACGACACCGCGCGGCATCTCGACGATTTCTGCGCGGCGATAGGGCCGCGCGCGCGCGTGATCCACAATCATGATGAGCCGATCGGTCTCACGGGGAAGCAGGCGGCGCTCGATCTGGCGTTTGCCGAAGCCAGGGGGGATATCCTCCTCTTCACCGACGGGGACTGTCGAGTTCCCCCCACCTGGGTCGAAGAGCTGGTCGAGCATTTCGATGACCCGGATGTCGGGGTCGTGCTGGCCCGCATCGAGCTTCCCGAGGGCACCAGCTTTCTGTCCCGGTTCCAGGCATTCGAGCAGCCCCTGATCAACCAGTACAATTTCGGCGCCGTGGGGCTGGGAATGCCGATGGGTTGTTTCGGCAACAATATGGCGGTTCGCGCCGCGGCGATCAGGGAGTTCGGCGGCTTTCGCAGCCTTGGATACGCCGTGACCGAAGATGCGCTGCTGCTGGAGGCGTTGAATCGGCAGGGGGGCTGGCAGGTCAGGGTCTGCACCGCGGCGCGCGCCGCCGCGGTTACAGCTGGCAAGATGTCCTGGAAAGAGTACGTCAACCAGCACGTGCGCTGGAATACGGGCGCGCTCTTTGCGACGGACCTTCTCTCACGGTTTTTTTTCTGGTTTGTCGTGCTTTTCTACCTCGTCGGAAGCATCGTCGTCATCCCGCTCGGCGTCCTGGACTGGCGGGTGCCCGTGATCTCCCTGAACGCCTTTCTCAGCATCGGCGTCCTCGCTTTTGTCGGAGGAGCCTACGAAGGCAAGATGCGCACGCGCTACTATCTCCGTCTCCTGCCGCATCTTTTTTTCTTCGGGTTCTTTTACAGCTTCGTCACTGTGCGCGCCCTGTTCAAACGCCCGTTCGAATGGAAAGGCACCCCGATACGTCCCTGATCAGCGCCGCGGCCACGTCCGCGCGAGCAGCTCCCGAAACGCATCCGGCGTGAGCAACGCCACATCCGTGCGCAGCCACTCCGGCTGCACGTACCCCCACGTGGCGAGATAGGCCATGATCCGAGGGTTTGCATTTTCCCGTATGGCATCAATCTGATCTTCGACAAAAATTGCCCGATCGAATCCTCCCAGAACACGGAGACGTTCGACCGCGGCGAGTTTCGGCTCTCCTGCGCTGTGGATGATGCGCTCCTGCGGCAGCGCAATACCCCGTGCCGCAAGGATCTCGGCAATGAAGGGCGGCCGCTTTGTGGAAAGGACATGCAGAGGCGCCGCTGGCGGAAGGGCTGCGATTGCCGCGGCCACGTGGGGATAGATCAGGTTCATCTGCAGCCAGTCGTCCCTGTCCGACGCCAGCAGCGAAGCGCGCGCTTCGTAGAAGAGGTTTTTGAAGCGCTCCATTGTGGCCGATCCCTCGCGCCGCGCCTCTTCGTCGAAATGAGCCTGGGAGCCGGGCAGAACGCCACCTGCGACAAGCCTCTGGATGAGGACGAAATCTTCCCCCGATCGAACGAAGGGACGCAGACGGGCAAATGCAGCGCGCGCTGCCTTTTCTGTCGGGGCGCGCGGCGCGTCGTGCAGGAAAAGTCCATGGTAGGCCGCCCATGATGAGGCGAAGCATTCCTCGATGGAATCGCAGATGACCCCGTCGAAGTCCAGCACCAGGACCGGTGATGTGCCGATCACCCGCGCGCCCCGGGCCGCGCGGTTTTCTTTTGCACGCCCAGAGCGGCGAAAAGGTGCCGGACCCTGGCGGTGACCGCGTTCTCATCCTCTTTCACCGCGTCGTATGCGGCATCCGCGACAATGTCGCCCAGACAGAGGTAATACCCCGCGGGGGCGATCCTGCCGATCGCGGCAAGACATTCTTCGGGCAGGCTCGCCGTCCGCAGGGACAGCCGATGACCGAGCGCCGCTGCAATAGACGCGTGTGCCTCCAGTGATCCTTTGAATGCATCGATGGTCTCGGGCATGCCGTCGACATCCAGCCGGGGCGCAATTGCCGAAAGCGGCATTTTCCTGCGCCGGGCTTCCAGTGCAACGAAAAGGTGACTCTGCGGGGAGGTCGGGATCTTCCCGTCGGCGAATGAAAGCGCGACGTCGAATGCGCCCTTCCCCCGCGTCCGCAACACCGTCGCGAAAAGACCCGCACAGAGGTCGATTATCTCGCCGTTGATGAGCGCGGCGCGCCGCAATTCAAGCTCGGAGAATCTCACCGCGCCGCCGGCAACGGCGAAGGAGCGCCCGAGATAATGCTTCTCGATATCGGCCCTGTAGGTGGCATCGAGACGATCGTAGGCCGTTTTTACCTCGGACCTGCCCAGGGAGCCGTACTCCTCGTGGAGGGCGTCTTCCGCCGCGAGTGTGATCAGGGTGCATCCGGCGGTGAGCGCCATCTGCACCTGTGGAGCCGCAAGAATGCACACCGCGCCGAGTCCCCATGGCTGGTGAAATCCCTGACGAAACGCGGCCCAGGCGCCGGCGTCGAGAGATGACGCGGCGCGCAGGCGATCGTCGACGCCCGGGAGACCGAAGGGGACGCGGAAAAGAGGGGTCACTGCGCAGTCGAGGCATGCCTCCATGACGCCCGGCGGTGCCGCGGCCAGGGGATCGTCGACGATAAGTGCGATGGATGCCCCGGCGATGCGCGCGGGTTTTGTGAATGCAAGCAGTCGACGCAGCTCCGCCGCGTTGGCCGCGTCGCACGGGCAGAGACGCAGGACCGCCCCGGCAGCACCGAACTCCTGGAGCGACCTGAGACCGGGGCATGACCCCGCGGGTCCCGCAACACCGAGCCACATGCTGTCCCCTGTCTTGACGCTGAGAAGGACGGCGCCACCGGCCTCCTGGAGCGATTCGGCGGCAGCGTCGACACGGACACCCGGCTGCGTCCGGCTCAGTTCTTCGAGAAGCTCGTCGAGCCAGGGACGACTCTTTGTGTCCTTCACGTGGTGGTATGCCTCCGCTTTCACAGTACTTGAAATGCGCCCGTGACGGAAGGGCGGTCGCGGAGTATACCATTGCGCCGACATCCGCTATACCTTGTGCCGTGAAGAGGCTCATCTCGAAGGACTTCCTCTCCCGATTCGACGCGAAAGGCGAGCTCCCCTGCACGTGCGGCAGCGTCCACACTCTCCTCACCCGTTCGGTCCTCGTCTCCTCCGACGCAATCGGGGAATCGGCGCGCCTGCTTGCCGAAAGCAAAGGCACGGGAGTGCGGCTCTGGGTCCTGAGCGACACCAATACCGAGGCGGCGGCCGGCGGGAGCTTCAAAAGCGCCGTGCGCGCCGCGAGGGTCGTGTCGCGCGTCCTGCCCGGCACGCCCCGCGTGCGTCCAACTGAAGAGCTCGCCCGGGAGCTTGCCCGTGAAGCAGGCGCGGCATCCGTGGACCTCATTGTGGCTGTCGGCAGCGGCGTTATCAGTGATCTTGGCAAACGCGTTTCACTGTTGTCGGGTCTGCCCAACTGGTGTGTGGCGACGGCACCCTCGGTGGATGCCTACGGGTCGGCCACCGCGGCAATCGACATCAACGGCTACCACGGCGCGGTGCCCTGCCGCGTCTCCGAGGTGATCGTTGCCGATCTCGACGTCATCGGGCGCGCCCCGCGCGTGATGTTCCATGCCGGGATGGGCGACCTTCTGGCGAAGTTCATTGCCCATCTCGATTGGAATCTCGCGCATGTCATGACCGGCGAGGCCTATTGCCCCCTGGCCGCCGACACGGCGCTGGAATCGGCGCGCGCGGCGCTCGATGCCGCGCGAAGGCTCGACGAAGAGCCCGCAGAGGCGACGCGGACGCTCACGGACGCCGGGCTGAGCTCGTCCTTTGCGATGCAGGCAACAGGCGGGTCGCGCCCGGCGGCGTCTGTGGAGCATACTCTGGCGCACTTCTGGGAGACTGCCCATTCGTCCGGCCGCGATTCACTTGACCTCCACGGCATCCTCGCCGGGACGGCCAGCCGCATTATTCTTCCGCTCTACGAATCGTTCTACCAGAGGCTTGAAGGATTCACGCCGGATGTTTCGCGCAGGCTTGCGGCATTCGATGCCGAGCCTCCCTGGCGGGAAGGCCTGGCAATGAGCCTCCATCCTTTCATGGCGAAAATCGAAGAAGAAATGGGGCAGCGCGCTTTCAGCAAGGCGGTGCTTGCCGAGCGGCTCGCGACGTTTGTCGAAAGGAGGCACACGATCATCCAGAAGGCGCGGGACATGCTCGGCGAGCTGGCGTCATCGGTGAGACTGCTGGAGAAAATCGGCTGCCCGTTCACGGTGAACGACCTCGACATCCGGCGGGAGAATGTCCTCCTCCCGTTGCACAGCGTCCGTCTCCTGCGCCGGCGTTATTCGAGCTTCGACCTCGCCTACGAGCTGGGCATCGAGGAATCGATCATGCGCGACGCTGAGAACAACCCCCGCCTGGGGCAATGATCAGATCTGAAAGTCCTGGCCTGCTTCCAGGTGAGCGAACATCTTCTTGCCGTTTTTTTCCATGATGTCTTTGAGCGTGACATTCGTGAGGTAGTCTTCCATGGTCTTCTGCAACCCGGTCCAGATATCATGCGCGGGGCACGGCTCAGGCCGGTCGCAGAGGGTCTTGCGCCGCAGCGTACACGGCGTGAGGCCGTGCGTCTCCCCGACGGCCTGGAGGATGTCGTGAACGGAAATCTCGGACGGCTTGCGATTCAGAACGAAACCGCCGCCGGGTCCGCGGATGGACCGGATGAGGCCAGCCTTCTTGAGCTTGAAGAAGATCTGCTCGAGAAACTCTGACGAAACCTTTTCCTCACCGGCAATGGAACCAATGGAAACAGGGCGATTGTGATTGGTCATCGCCAGATTTATTACCGCGCGAAGACCGTACCTGCCCTTGCTGGTGATTCTCATCTTTCAATGAACTCCGTATGGATATATTATTGCGCTTGTAAGATATTATCAACTAGCGGCACGCAATGTGTGGTGAATAAGCATGAGTATAGGCTCTCGACGATCAGCTCTCATCGTGCTTGCCGCGCTCCTTTTCGCCCCGATTCAGGCCGAAGCGGCCTTTCGGGGCGTGCCACCGGCAAATCCTGTGCAAGCACGGCTCGTGCCGGAGGTCCTTTCCGTCCAGCCAGGCAAGCCTTTCCTTATCGCCCTCGAGCTCGAGATGAAGCCCGACTGGCACGTTTATTGGAAGAACCCGGGGGATTCTGGTCTGCCGACGAGGCTGGACTGGCAGCTTCCGCCCGGATTCCGCTCGGGGCCGCTATTATGGCCCATCCCGCAAAGATTCGAGTCCCAGGGCCTCGTCACATTCGGATACACAGACAAGGTCATCCTGCTCACTGAAATTACGCCGCCCGTCAGGCTTGTCGCGGGAGCGTCGCTTGTCCTGAAAGCGCGCGCTGAATGGCTTGCCTGTCGGGTGGAATGCACGCCGGGGGTGGCGTCTCTGGAGTTGACCCTTCCGGTTGCAGCAGGTATTCCACAGCCTGACACGGCATGGAAGGACAGCTTCGAGGCTGCACGGGCATCAATTCCAGGTTCCTTGCCAGGATCGAGTTTCCGCGTTTCGGTCGAGGCCGGTCAGCTGGACCTCCACGCGGAAGGCATCGCGCTGCCGGAAGACGCAAAAGCGGCATTCTATCCCGAAGACTCCGGCATGCTGGCCCTGCCGACCGCACAGGGCCTGTCGCGCGGCGCCGCGGGCTTCGATCTCCGTCTGCAGCGCGTTGTTGGGGCGTCGCTCCCGGACCGGCTCAGGGGCGTCCTGGTCATCGACGTTCCGGGTCAGACCAGTCCGCACGGCGTGCTGGTCGATGCGCCGGTGACGCCTGTTTCAACTGGGGGCTTTCCCGGCGTGATCGGATTCCTCCTGGCGCTTCTCTTTGCATTTGCAGGCGGAGTGATCCTGAATCTCATGCCGTGCGTGCTGCCGGTTATCTCGCTGAAGGTCCTTTCGCTGGTCCGGCAGTCCCAGGAGGAGGGCAGGCGGGCGCCTGTCCATGGAATGCTTTTCGCGGGAGGCGTGCTCGTCTCCTTCTGGTTCATGGCCGCGATACTCGCCGGCGCACGGGCTGCGGGTCGGCTGCTTGGCTGGGGCTTTCAGCTGCAGAGCGCCGTCGTCGTGGTGGCTGCCGCCGCTCTCTTTTTCCTCATCGCCCTGAACCTCCTGGGCGTATTCCAGCTCGGGACCTCCCTCACACGGTTGGGCGGCGTGCTCCGGGGCAGGACGGGCGCGGCGGGTTCGTTCCTGAGTGGGCTTTTCGCCGCGATTGTGGCCACGCCTTGCACGGCCCCTTTCATGGGCGCAGCCCTGGGCTACGCGCTTTCCAGGCCGCTGCCGGTGGTTTTCGGTGTGTTTACGGCGCTGGGCGTCGGCATGGCAGCCCCCTACCTGATTCTTGCAGCGGCGCCGCGGCTGGCGTCGCGACTCCCGAAACCCGGGCCGTGGATGGAAACACTCCGACAGGTCATGGGATTCCCGATGCTTGCCGCGGTGATCTGGATGCTTTTCGTTCTCTCGGGACTTGCCGGCGGCACCGCGGTAATCGCGCTGCTCGCCGGGCTGCTTGCCGCGGGCATCGGCGCGTGGGCGTGGGGGCGCTGGGGCGGCATCGACCGTTCGCGTCGCACGCGGCTGATCGCAGGTGCGGCGGCCCTCGTGCTCGCAGTGGGCGGTCCGATTGGCGCCGCAGCGTACAGCCGAGGGCTGCAGCCGGCGTCTCCTGAGGACGCACTCGTCCAGGCGCCTGGTCCGGCGGGTGCAGCCTGGGAGCCTTGGAGCCAGGATCGCGTCGACCAGCTCCGCCGCGACGGCACGCCCGTCTTCATCGATTTCACCGCGCGGTGGTGCCTGAGCTGCCAGGTGAACGAGCGGGTCGCTTTCTCCAACGATGCCGTGACGAAGCGTTTTGCCACTCTGGGCGTGCATCTCCTGCGCGCCGACTGGACCGCAGGAAGCGATCTGATTGCAGCGGGCCTGTCGGCGTTCGGCCGCGCCAGCGTGCCGCTCTACGTTTACTATCCACCGCACGCCGTGGAGCCCGTGCTCCTGCCTGAGCTGCTGACACCCGGCATCGTATTGAACGCGCTTGATCGGCAGGCGGTCGCCACGGACTGAGCCGCCAACCTGCGTCGAAAGCGTCCGCGCTCCCGCCCCTTCCGCTCCTGGCGGAGTTGCGCACGCGTGCCGCGTGCTCGGATTGACCCTCCCGGTGGGCGCAACTATAATCGTTCAACACTTTTCTACCGGGAGGCTCACCCGTGGGCGTTCGTGTGCGCTACCCGCCGTCACCGACGGGCTTCCAGCACATCGGGAGCGTGCGTACAGCGCTTTACAACTACCTCTATTCGCGCCGCACGGGCGGCACGCTCATCCTGCGCATAGAGGACACCGACCGCAAACGCTTCGTCCCCGAGGCTCTCCAGGATATCTACGATACATTTCAGTGGCTGGGCTTTCACTGGGATGAAGGCCCGGACCTCGGCGGTCCTTACGCGCCCTATTTCCAGTCGGAACGCGTCGAGATTTATCGCAAATACGCCGAAGACCTCCTTTCCCGCGGTCTTGCCTATAAATGCTTCTGCACCGCGGAGCGGCTGGACAGCCTGCGCGCGCAGCAGCAGGCGGCAAAGACCGGAGAATCGGGGGATCAATCCGCCCAGGGATACGACCGCCACTGCTGCACGCTTTCCGAATCGGAGGTGCGCGCCGCAGAGGCTTCCGGCGTCCCTTGCGTCGTGCGCCTGAAAGTGCCCCTGGAGGGAAGCACAGCGTATCGCGACATCCTGCTCGGCGAGATCACGGTGGAGAACAAGGTAATCAGCCCGGACCCCGTGCTTATCAAGAGCGACGGTTTCCCCACGTATCACATGGCGAATGTCGTGGACGACCATCTCATGGAAGTGACCCATATCATGCGCGGTCAGGAGTGGCTGCCTTCGGTTCCGGTGCATGTCATCCTTTACCATGCTCTGGGCTGGGAGCCGCCGGTCTACTGCCATTTGCCCATGGTGATGGGCAAGGACGGCCACAAGCTCTCCAAGAGGCTGGGCTCCACAAGCGTGAAGGACTTCCGCGCGCAGGGCTACCTGCCGGACGCACTGCTGAACTGCATCGCCATGGTGGGCTGGTCGTACGACGATTCGCGCGAGCTCTTCAGCCTCAAGGACCTCGAGGAGCTCTTCGACATTTCGCGTCTCACAAAGTCGCCGGGGGTTTTTGACTACCAGAAGCTCGAGTGGTTCAACGGCATGTACATCCGCGCCAAGACCAGGACGCAGCTTGCTGAGCTCATAAAGCCGTTCATGAAGCAGGCCGGGCTTCCGTCTGAGGACAAGAGCGTTCTGGAAGGCATCGCCGGGCTCGTTCAGGAGCGCGTGAAGGTTCTTTCCGAGGTGCCGGCCATGGTCCGGTTCATATTCGAGGACCCTGTCGTGCCTCCGGCGGAGGAGCTTCTCGCGAAGAACGTCGAGCCGGCCCGGGCCGTGGATGCGATGAGGCGTTTGATCGCCGTCCTGCCGGAGCTTTCGGGCAGCGACGAACAGGCGGAGGCGCGCCTGCGCGCACTGGCGGACGAGCTTGGCATGAAGCTGGGCGACCTGCTCATGCCCCTGCGGGTGGCGCTCACGGGATCCAGGGTATCGCCGCCGCTCATCGCGAGCATCAAGGTGATGGGGGCCGCCGTCGCGCGCAGGCGCGCCGAGAGCGCGCTGGCAG
>PMDT01000246.1:226-8363 GCA_003154555.1 Spirochaetaceae bacterium | reverse complement strand
AAGTGCTCCGGATTGGCCTCGCCCTGGAACGAGAGCTCGAGGACCTGGTTCCCACTACCGAGGGGGGGCAGCACGACCGGGGTGTTGTCCGTGGGGTGCAGCGTCTGCGCCCATCCCAGGAAGAGCGCGGGCCACGCCCCCAGGTGGGTCGGGTACTGGGGCGAGTGGCCGTTGCCCCCGTAGGCCCCGGTGCCCATCAGCGACCAGTTNNCAGGGCATGGCCGAACTCGTGGCAGTAGACCCCGATCTCCGAGCGTTGTCCGGGGGCGAAGTAGGAGAGCTCCGGCAGGATGGAGAATCGATCGATGCGCATGTGCTGGGTGGCCGAGCCCGGCACGAGCTCGGCAGTCTCGTAGACGCCGGTGCCGGTCCAGTAGCCGGCGAGCCGGGAGGTGATGGTCCACAGGTCGTTGTTGAAACGGTTCGGTGCGGCCTCGCCTGGGGGACCGGCGTGCACCACCCAGAGCATGTCCACGAAGCCGTCGCGATCGAGATCGAAGTTCGACCACTGCACCTGCGAGGCGCAGGCTGCCAGTGCGTCCCGAACCAGGCCGGCGGCGTTGTGAGGCGTGGCCGTGCGGGACAGCCCGTAGCTATTATAGCCATAGTAGAGCTTGTTCTGCGGCAGGGACACGGTCGCCACGACGCGTCCGAGCACGCTCAGCCGGTTGCCCGAGACCCAGCGGTAGTAGTCGTTGACCGAGCCCGTCGACGTGGCCTGAGTCGTGTCGAACAGGGCGACATCGAAGGTGCTGCTTCCGTAGGTGAGGGGCTCGTCCGCGTAGGAGACCAGGATCACGGGGATCCGGTAGACCGGCTGGACCGCGCTCACGCCCAGCCCGCCAGGGGGGGGCGGAAGCTCGAAAAGCCCGTCTCGGAACGCCGAGGAGACCTCTGCGGGCTGGGGGCCGAGAACCACGGGCATGGTAGCCAGGGCAGGCGCAGCCAGCACGGCCAGCGCGACGACGGCCCAGACCGTGCCTGCCATTCCGGGCGGATTGGTGACCTCAGCGTTGTCGACAAGCAGCATTCACCTGTCGTGGATCGACAATTCATCGAACGAATCAGGCTTCAGGATCGAGCGCAGCCCTGATGGTGTGACCGGATGGACGACGGTCCGGGACGAACCCGCGAACTCAACCATGTGGGACGACACCGGATTGTCTCCTGGCATTGTCTATTACTACAGGGTGAAGGCGACGAATTCTGCAGGCGATTCTCAAGCATCCGGCACGGCAAACACGAGCACCTTTTTCACGAGCATGATCGCGATCAACGCGGCAGGTGATCCGTTCACGATGGGTGATGGGAACGTGAGTCCGAATGTCTCCGAAACAATCTCCTACAACTACTACATGTCAAAGTACGAAATCACGCACGCGGAGTTCGCGCAGTTCATGGCTCCGGGCGGCTACAACACCCAGGGCAACTGGACTGCCGAAGGATGGGCATGGAAGACGTTTAATGGAATCCCAGGGCCAGCGAATTGGACTGACCCCAATTTCGACGCCGCAAGTCAGCCTGTTGTCGGCGTGAGCTGGTATGAGGCCGTTGCTTTCTGCAATTGGCGCTCGGTCAGGGAGGGTTTGACGCCGGCGTATGACAGCACCGGCCTGGCAAACTTGAGCGCGAACGGCTACCGGCTGCCCACAGAAGTGGAGTGGGAATATGCCGCCGCGAAAGGAGCGAGCACGGAATCGGAGCGACTCTGGGCCTACTCGGGCGGGTTGAGTCTCCCATTCGATCAGTCCAAGGTTGTATGCAGCGTACTGCCTGCGAGCGCAACCGCGACGGCAGTCGTTGGCAGCAAGAGCCCGGCGGGAGACACGCCGCAGGGATTGGCGGACATGAGCGGCAATGCCTCAGAGTTGTGTGATGACAACTTCCCGGCAAGTATCCTGAGTGAGATTGATCACTATTTCTTTTCGGGAGATGCACAAACTGACCGTTTCATTCTGCGCGGCGGCAATTATCTAGAGAACACTGAGAGTGCCTTCCGCGGCGCATACCGAGGCGACAGCGGTCCTTCGCCTTTCCAAGGCTCGAATGTCGGTTTCCGCATCGTGCGCCGCTGAAATCAGCTCGGGGCCCGATCGTCGAAAGGGTCCGAAAGTCTGTCTTCATCCGTCCCCGCCTGCGCGGCGAGCCACGTCCTGGTGAACTTGATCGCCTGCTTCTGCTCCTCCAGACGCTTCTTGTCTGCTGCTTTGCGGAGAGCCTTTGGCGACGCGGTGGTGATGGCCGAGAATCCGAACTGTGTCCTCTGGGCTCTGGCCACGCTTCTTTCCTGCCGTTTGGATGCCGGGTAAGTATTTTTAAGAGACATGACTTTCCAGTGGCCCGGGATGCTCTGGCTGCTCGCGCTCATTCCCGTCCTGGTCGCGGCGTATCTGCTCGCCGGGAGACGCCGGGCAAGGATCGTGCGGCGCCATGCGGCATTCGCCGATGTGAAGGATGCGCAGGGCCGCGGACCGGGATTCCGCCGGCATGCCCCCCCGTTGCTGTTCGTTCTCGGCGTCACCGTCGGCATTCTTGCTTTGTCCCGGCCTTCCCTGACGATTACACTGCCCGCAAACCGGGGGACCGTGATCCTGTCGATCGACGTGTCGGGGAGCATGCGGGCGCGGGACATCGTGCCCAACCGCATGGAAGCGGTGAAGGATGCTGCCAGGTCGTTCGTGAACGGCGAGCCGCGCGGCGTGCGCATCGGCATCGTCGCCTTCAGCGGGTCGGCGTTCCTCGTCCAGCCGCCGACCACGGACAAGAGTCAGGTGCTGGAAGGCATCGACCGATTGCGCCCGCAGATGTTCACGGCAATCGGGAGCGGGCTGATCGCCGCGCTGGACGCGCTCTTCCCGAATCTTGCTGAGAACGAGACGGGCTCCGCGGATGCACCGCTTGTCTCCACTCCGGATCAGGAAACGCCGGCCGTCGCCCCCGGCAGCGACAAGAGCGCGGCGATTGTCCTCCTGAGCGACGGCCAGAGCAACCAGGGCCCGGACCCTCTCGATGCGGCCGAGCAGGCAGCCAACCTCGGCGTCAGGGTTTTCACCGTCGGCGTCGGCACGAAGGGGGGCGCGATGGTTGGATTCGAAGGATTCTCATTCCACGCCATCCTGGACGAAACGACGCTCCGAAAGATTGCCCTGATCACGGGCGGGAGCTATTTCAAGGCGAGCAGCGCGGGGGAGCTTCGCAGCATCTACACATCGCTGGGCTCGCGGCTGGAGCTGGAAAAGTCGCATACTGAAATCACCGCGCTCCTGGCGGCGGTCGCCTTCGCGTTGCTTCTCGTCATGGCATTACTCTCCCTCGCCTGGTTCAACCGCGTCCTGTAGCGCGGCGCCGCGGTCAAGGCGGCGTCAGGGGATCCTGTAGCAGACGACCGTGTCGTGCAGGCCTTCCGGTTCCATGGTGGGGAAGCCCCAGTAGTCCGAGACCACGCGGGCTCCGGGCGCGAGCTCTTTTCTGACTTTCGCCTCCAGTCTCTTCATTATGAAGCTGCCCTGGAAGACGGTGAGCACGTCGAAGCGCGAGAGGTCCGCGCGCCAGAAGCTTTTCCAGTGGATGAACGCCATGTGTTGCATCCCGGCACGGCGGATGTTCCTTTTGGCGATGAGCACCAGGACCGGATTGACCTCGAACCCGTGAGCCTCGGCACCGCTTTGCGCGAGAGCGATGACGACCCGCCCATCCCCCGAGCCCAGGTCGGCGGCCCTCTCCCCCGGCACGACGCGTGAGAGCTTCACGAGGAGCAGCGTCTTCTCCGGCGTGCTGGCAACATAGACTGCTCCTCGACCGAGCGGGAAAAAGACGTAGAAGACGAGGATGAATCCGGCCAGGATGGAAGCGATTGTCAGGATCGGTGCGATCAACTGGAGGCGCTGCCTCTACGCCCGCGCGAGGGCCGCATCGACCTTTCGATAATACTCCGATGCCATCTCCTGGCAGGCAGCACACGCGGCCCCGGCGTCCTTCCCTTCACTGACCATGCGCAGAAACTCAGTCTCGTGCTCGTCGCGAAGGGCTTTGATCGATCCGAGAAATGTCGGGTAGTCCGCGGCCAGGCGCGCCGAACGCGCAGCCTGTTCGCGGGCATGGGCAAGCGCCTCCGCCGGCAGATGGAGCCTCGACGGCCCCGCATCCGCCCGAACGACATGGGGAACAAAAAGCGAAACGCAGGGATGAGGAGATCCGGTCATCCACGCAACGGTCGTATCTCTACCATAGTCGACGATCATCGATGCCGTGGTTTCGGACTTGATGAGCTGTCCCGTATGCATGCAGACAGAGCCGGTGCCGCGCGCGGGAGAGCGTGAGCCGTCCCCGCCGGCGTGAGCGCGCAGCAGCGCCATCAGAGAGGAAACAGCAGCGGGCTCGCGGGCGATCCAGTCGGACGTGAAGCGCTGACGCGCGTTGCCGTGGGAGAACATCGTGAACAGCCGATCCTCGTACCGCCGCTTGAAGCTCGACAGGTCGCGCGATTCCGGGTCTGCGCCGTCGCATTGCTCACGCAGGGAATACGCGTTGGAAATGCTCGCCCTGTCCACCTGGCGGGAGGCCCAATGGGCACCTGAGCTCTCCAGCACAAATGCCTCCGTGCGGTCGCGCAGAAGGAAGGAGTTGTTGTACAGGAGGACGCCATTGTAGCCGCCGTCCCCGCCCTGCGCGTGATGTTCCAGCACCCGTGTGATGAAGTCCCGCGCCTCGCGGGCGTTGGCCGCGTTGTGCAGCGCAAGCCGCAGGATGTCCATGCCCAGGAGACCGTCCCGCGGCACCTTCTGCCGGGAAAAGACCGCCTCGTTGCCGATGGAAAGCCCGCGCTCGTTGATTCCCATCTCGGCGCCCCACATCCACGATGGTCGGGAAATCAGCGCGTCGTACGGGTTGGCGAATTCATCGAAGATGGCCGCAAGCGTTCGGTACGACTTCTGCGCGTATTTTGCGCGCGCCTCCAACCACGGCTGTTCGCGGAAATCACGGGCGGGATCGGAGGAGTACTGCAGGAATTGAGGCTCGCCAGGCTCGCGGTCCGAGTTCTTGGCGAAGAAAGCGTGGTCGCCCCCCGCGGTCACGATGGTGTCGCACATCGATGGACATGCTACATGCACATGCCGGCGAACGCAAGGTACGCACGCTCCGACCCGGGGAGGACGGGACGCGCTCCCCGGGGTACGGCCTATTCGTACCTGAGGGCGTCCACGATCTCCAGCTCCGCGGCCTTTCGCGCCGGGATGATCGCGGCAAGGGCCCCGAAGACCAGGCCGATCACGACCGCGGCGATCAGCCCTGCCCCGGGAAACACGTACGGTGCGGGGAAACCGGCGGATGTCATGCCCTTGACCAGGAGATACCCGAGGTACAGGCCGGCAATCAGTCCGAACAGGATCCCCAGGGCCGCCAGCAGCAGCGATTCGGCCAGTACCGTGCGGCTTACCTGTCGCCGCGTCATGCCGACGGCGCGCAGCATCCCGATCTCGCGGGTGCGCTCGATCACCGAGATCGCCAGCGTATTGAGCGTCGTGAGCAGCGAGGGCAGGGCGAGGAATGCAAACAGCACGTACAGGGCGGTGAAGATGACGGTGAAGAGCCCGCTCATCTGGGCGTAATAATCCTTCCCTTGAACGATTGAAAACTGGGGATACTGCGCCCCCGCGGCCCGAATGGCGGCATCTGCCGCCGTCGCATCGGCACCGCTTTTCAGGTTGAGCTGAATGAGCACGTCCTCGGTCTTGTGAAAGTCCTGCGCGAGGCTCGCCTGCGACACGAAAGCGGCGGCAATTTTCGCATCGAGGAAGTCGGTGGCAATGCCGACGACGCGGTAGTCCTTCTTGCCTTCCGCGGTATCCAGGACAACGGTGCCGCCCACCTTCAGGCCCAGCGACGCAGCGAGCATGGGATTTGCAATCAGGCCACGCCCGCCTGCAAGGGCGGCAAAAGCCTTCTCCGACGAGCCCTCGGTAAACGCGAGGGAAGAAACGAGCGGGAACTCCTTCGGCTCGACGCCGAGGAGCGCCGCACTATTGTGGGTTTTGCCGGTATCGAGGATCGTGGAGGCGTAGCGGAGAGTGCTCACGTGGTCCACCCCGTCAATTTTTCGAAGTGATTCGGCGAGCGCGCCTGAAGCGCCGACGTCATTCTGCCATACGGCGACGGCAGGGGGCACGAAGAGGTAGTCGCTGCCCAGGCTCGTGCGCAGGACACCGAGGAACCCGGCAGAGACGCTCGCCATCATGCCCCCCATGGCCACGATGATGGCCAGTGCGATCATGGTCGTGCTTGCCGTCACCGCCGCGCGGGAAGGCTGCCGCGCGAGGTTCTGCTGCGCAAGGGTCCCCGTCCCCCGGCGGGCGAAGAGGCGCGCGAGCAGCGCGCCGAACACCAGTGAGAGCGGCCGCACGAGCGCGGGCGCCAGGAGCACGATGCCCACCATGAACATGATCATGCCCAGTGCGAGGAGGCTCATCGATCCTGAGGATAGCGCCGCGAGCGCGAGCGCCACCAGAACGATGCCCGCGATGGCGCTGCCGCCGATTGCGCGTCGGTAGACCGCCGCATCCGTGGACGGACGCAGCGCCTCGATCGGCGTCACCTTGCGGGCAGCGAGCGCGGGAAATATGCCCGCGCCGAGTGTCACACCGATGCCCACGACGACGGAGACAATAACGATGCCCGGGGAGACGATCGGCAGCCCCATCGTCAGGTGCACGAACTGGCTGAGCATCGGGCCAAGCGACGCGGTGGCCGCAAGGGCAAGGAGATAGCCGAGCAGCATCCCGATCGCCGTTCCAAGGACCCCCTGCATCAACCCTTCCAGGATGAAGATCCCGACGACGGTGCGGTGACTTGCGCCGATTGCGCGCAGCATGCCCATGTCGCGGCGGCGCTCGGCCACGATCGTGCGGAATGTGTTGAAGATGATGAAGGCGCCCATAAAAAGGGCGAGGATGCCGAACGCGGTGAAGCCGATTTGCGCCGCCCCCAGCGATCCATAGAGGCTGCTGGTGTCGGAGAGCGTGCCAAGGGTGAATGACGATCCGAGAGCCGCCTGGACAGCGTCCTTGATCTGTGCCCGGCGCGCCGCATCCGTTGCGTCGTCATTCGCCTCGATGGTGTTGATCTGCCCTTCTGATGACAGGAGCTGCTGCGCCTCGGGCAGCGTCACAAGCACTTCCTCGTTGCCGGGCACGGCGCGGGGGGCGCGAAGCCCGACGACAGTGAGCCGCACGAGGCCCTGCACCGTCGGCAGCGAAACGGAGCCACCGATCGTGATTCCGAGCGACTGCGCGAAATTGGCAGATATGATCGCCGCCGCGCCGTCCGTCGGTTCGAGGAAGCGGCCTCCCGTCAATGGATAGGGCCGCACGCCGCGGGCGCGCGCCGGATCGATCCCGATCAGGGAGACCACGGACACCTTGTCGGGCGTGGCAGGATTGTGATCGAAGAAATCGGCAGGGAGATTCACCGGTCGCTCCAGGATTCCCTGCGCGGCGCGCACACCGCTCACCGCCCGGACCTTTTCGACAGCGGCGGTGGCAAATGATTCACCCGAGGTGAGCGTCGCGGTCATATCGACCTGGTCTGATGCGGCCATCATGGTGGACTGGACCGCCCGCATCATGGTCGGCACGATGATGTTCATGCCGAAGAGCACGAGGACGCCGAAGATGACCGCCAGTGTCGTGAGGATCGCGCGCAAGCGGCGACCCGCCAGGTAGCGCGCCGCGAGCGTCAGTTGAATACCCATCGTGAGACTCCTATCGTGCCAGCCGTTCGACGCGGGCCTTGAGGGCCTGCGCGTCGCCGGCGCCCTTGAGCTTCGTCTCGTCGACGATCGTGCCGTCCTTGAGGAAAACGATCCGGTCCGCGTAGGCCGCGATCCTCGGGTCGTGCGTGACCATGATCACCGCCCTGCCCCATTCGTCGGCCACGCGGCGCAGCAGCGCCGCGATCTCGTCCGATGAATGCGTGTCCAGGTTGCCCGTGGGCTCGTCGGCNNCTGACCGCCGGAGAGCTGGGACGGCCGATGCTTTGCCCGGTCGGGAAGACCCACCTTGGAAAGCCATTCGGCGCCGCGGCCGTTCGCCGCAGATGCATGCACCCCATCCAGCAGCAGGGGAAGGGCGGCGTTCTCCGT
>PMDT01000246.1:0-144 GCA_003154555.1 Spirochaetaceae bacterium | reverse complement strand
GGTCCAGCGCGGTGACGGCGGCCTCCCCGCTCCCATAGATCTTCGTGAGATTCTCCGCTTTGACGAGTGACATACCGGCTCCTTTTTCGGCTTTCCGACTACGATGATTTTCTGGGTCTTCCGCGCGGCCGCGCGGCCGGGGTG
>PMDT01000243.1 GCA_003154555.1 Spirochaetaceae bacterium | reverse complement strand
CGAGTGAGTGCCCGAGATCATAGCCGCCGACAAGGCTCGTCGGCACGCCGGAAAGCGCGGCAATCTGCGCCGGGGTGACTCCCGGAAGCGCAAGGGAAGCACCAGCGTTCGCTCCCGAGCGCCCTGCCCTCTGCTTCAACAGGGATGCGGGCAGCTCGCTGTCCGAGACGATGACCGGCATTTCTCCGTAACGGTAGGTGCCCAGAAAATCACGGGTGAGGGAGAGACCTATCTTCTGGATCAGGTCGATGGTATACAGCTCCCGGGTCATGTTGGAGCCAAGGTCCTGCGCCATGACCTTGAGCCACGTCAAGGAGTCCTGGGGCACCCAGGGCTCAATAGTGAAAGGCACTTTCTGCAGCTCCAGCAGCGAGAACTCGAGGCTGAGCTTTGCCGGCGACCGGTGGAGGATGTAGGCGTTTACCCCGTCGGCGTAAGCCTGGAAGATGCTCTTTGTCTCCGGATCCATGGCAGCGAAGTCCCGGTCCGCCGCGCGGCGGAAGCCGACGGTCCGCAGGTAGATGTCCGTCCCCAGCGTCGCCTTGCCGAAAAGCTCCGAGAGCCTCCCGGAACCGATGCGTCTCCAGAACTCCATCTGCCAGAACCTGTCCTGGGCCGTGACGAAGCCCTGCGCGAAATACATGTCGTGCATGCTGCGCGCCCTGATGTGGGGGACTCCCCGTGCATCCCGCAGGACCTCCACCGGCGCCTGCAGCCCCCGCACCGTGAGCGTGCCCGTCGTCTGCGGGAATGATGCGCGGATGATGATGATGAGCGCGCTCGCCATGACGACGACAACGACCACGACGATCCCCAGAGCGATAATCAGCCGTCTCAATCCCCTGCTCATGATGATGTGAATGTAGCAAAACGGATGACGGGGTCAAGGAGTTTCGTCGACCCGTGGCCGCGCGCCCCCAATATAGATATCTTTATATATATAAAGTACGCCGACACAATGAGCCGGGAGGATGCAATGAAAAGGAAACATGTTTTGGGGATGGCGCTTGGTGCCTTGATCGGTGCTTTTGCCCTGGCTGGATGCGCAGGCCGACCGAGCTCTGCGCCGGCCGCCGCGCAGACATTCCCGGATCCCCCGAAGGCGAGCATGCCGGCAACAGGCTCCCAGGTTGCCGTCCTTTCCGGCGGCTGCTTCTGGGGTGTCGAGGGCGTCTTCGAAAGGCTGAAAGGCGTTATTGACATCAAGGTGGGCTACTCAGGAGGCGAAGCGTCAACCGCCCAGTACGAGATGGTGAGCACGGGCAGCACCGGCCACGCCGAGTCGGTCCAGATCACCTATAATCCTTCGCTCATCAGCTTCGGGACGCTCCTGAAGGTCTTTTTCTCCGTCGCCTGCGATCCGACGGAGCTCAACTTCCAGGGCCCCGATCACGGGACGCAGTACAGGTCGGTGATCTTCTATTCCACGGATGAGCAGAAGCAGACGGCGGAGAGCTACATCGCGCAGCTCGACCGGGCGCATATCTTCTCCCAGCCGATCGTCACGCAGGTTGTCCCGTTGAAGGCTTTCTATCCCGCCGAGGATTACCATCAGAACTTCATGGACAACAATCCGGCCTATCCCTATATCCTGATGTATGACAGGCCGAAAGTGCAGGCCCTCGAAAGGGCTTTTCCCGATTTACTCTCAGGGAAACAGCCGACACTGTAGCCTTCGCATTCAGCGCGCCCAACGCACCCGCTCACGCGAGTCGCCCGCGTTGCGCTCGACCCCTCGCGCGCGTATAGTCATCGGGCACATGAGAAGCGCCAGCATGAATGTCCTGTCATTGGATAACGTCAGCAAGACGCTCGTGGACACCCCGCTCTTCGAGGGGGTGACACTGGGCATCGATGACGGGGAGAAGATCGGTTTCATCGGCAGAAACGGGGCGGGCAAATCGACATTCCTCAGGGTCCTCCAGGGCACCTTGCCCACCGACACGGGCTCCGTCTCCCGGCACCGGGAGCTCACGGTGAGCGTCCTGGAACAGCATCCTGACTTCGCGCCCGGCGCGACACTCCAGGAGCTCTGCTTCCACGGGAGGCCGCCCGGCGACGACCAGCCCGGGGACGCGGCCGTGCGCGATTCTTTTCGATCCTTCTGCCGGGAGCTGGGTCTTATGGATCCCGATGCATCAGTGGATTCCTTTTCCGGCGGCATGCTGCGCAAGGCGTCGCTCGCGCGCTGCCTGTCGCGCGGCGCCAGGCTCCTGATGCTGGATGAGCCGACCAACCACCTGGACCTGGAGACGATAGAGTGGCTGGAGGCGCTGCTGCGCCGCGCGTCATTCGGCTTCATCCTCGTGACGCATGACCGGTATTTCCTCGACGCCGTCTGCACGTCGATCATGGAGATCGAGGGCCGGAAGGTGCTGAAGTACCCGGGCAACTACTCGCGCTACCTCGAGCTGCGCGCGGAGCGGGAAGAGATGCGGGAGCGCGTGGAACAGCGCCGCGTGTCCATCCTCCGCGGCGAGCTGGAGTGGCTGATGCGGGGTCCCCGCGCCCGCACCGGCAAAGACAAGGGCAGAAAGCAGCGCATCATGGACCTGCGTGACGCGGGCGTTCAAAAAGAGATGGCGATGCAGGAGTTCTCCTCCCATCACCGTCGCCTGGGCAGAAAGGTCCTGGAGCTGCAGGGTGTCAGCCGCTCGTTCGACACGCAGCGCGTGATCCTGCCCTTCAGCTACAGCTTCCGCCGCGGCGAGCGGATCGGGCTCCTGGGACCCAATGGCTCGGGAAAGACCACGTTCCTGCGCCTCGTGTCCGGCGAGCTTCCACCGGACGCCGGTGCGGTGGTCAAGGGAGCCAATACGGTCTTCGGTCATTATGAACAGACGAGCGCGGGTATCGACCCTTCCCTCACGGTCCTGGACTTCATGCAGCAGCTCGCGGAGCGCGTTCCCCGGGAGGACGGCGGCTCGCTTACGGCGGAGCAGTTCCTGGAGCGATTTCTCTTCCCGCGCAGCATGCACGGCATCCGCATCGAAAGGCTCTCCGGCGGCGAGGTGCGGAGGCTGTCCCTTGTGCGTCTCCTGGCCACCGGTCCCAACTTCCTCCTGCTGGACGAGCCGACGAATGACCTCGACCTGGACACCATCCGGCTGCTGGAGGAGTACCTGGCCGACTTCCCCGGCTGCATCCTCCTTGTCTCCCATGACCGCGCCCTCTTGGACCGTCTCACGGACTACCTCTTCGTATTCGACGGAAGGGGCGGCATCCGTGGATTCACGGGAAGCTATGAAGACTACCGGGAAGCGGCGGAAGAGGAAAATGCGGCGGTCGTGACGCAGGCCACTGCGGCTCCTCTTCCCCGGAAAGAGAGGACGAGTCTTTCCTTCAAGGAGCGCAAGGAATACGAGCTCCTCCTGTCGGAGATTGAAGGACTGGAAAAAGAGCAGAAAGCCCTTGAAGAGGCATTCCAGCGGGCAGTGACGGATCCGGCGGCATTCCAGTCCGACCAGCGGCGCTACGGGGCTGTGCTGAAAGAGCTGGAGACAAAGATCGCGCGCTGGGAAGAGCTTGCGGGCCGGGCGGGGACGTAGCGCATGCAGGCGGAAACTGTCTATCCCGACAAGGAGCTGCTGCATGCCCTGAAGCGCAGCTTCGGCTACACGAGCTTCAAGCCGAATCAGAAGGAGATCGTCCAGGCCATCCTCTCGGGACGTGACGTCTTTGCCGCGCTCCCGACGGGCGGGGGAAAATCGCTCTGCTACCAGCTGCCCGCGATCGTGCGGACCGGGCTCACCCTCGTCGTGAGCCCGCTCATCTCCCTCATGAAGGACCAGGTGGATGGCGCGCGCGAAGACGGCATCCCCGCTGTCTTTCTCAACAGCTCGCTCGCCGAAGAGGAGTCGCGCGCCGCGTGGCGGGAGCTTGCCGGCGGCCGCATCCGCCTGCTCTACGCATCACCCGAGCGCCTGTCGATACCCGGTTTCCGCGCCGCCCTCGCGCGCTTCGGTATTTCCCTCATCGCCGTGGACGAGGCGCATTGCATCTCCGA
>PMDT01000270.1 GCA_003154555.1 Spirochaetaceae bacterium | reverse complement strand
GCTCGATGTTGTTCTTGTCCACCCACGCCAGCCTCTCGAGGCTCGCGCGGTCCAGGGGCTCATCCACCGTGAGGTCTTCCAGGGGTATCTCTTTGACGAGCTGCTGGACTTTGCCGACCAGCGGGAGCTGCCGGAATACCTGGTCGTCGTCACTCAGGAAATTCGCGTGCCCGTACTCGTGGGCCGCCCTGCCATAGGGCATGAGCGGCGGCGTGTTGCCTTTGAAGGCGCTGATCTTCGTCCAGTCGCCGGTGATGTTCCCGACCCTTCCGAACTGGGAGAAAAGAAGATCCTGGCGCGCCCGGTAGGCTTCGTCCACGCTGGAGGGGTTGTTTTCGTCGTTGAGGACTGTCTCCAGGAAGACGCGGCCGCTCGCCTTGATGCCATCCAGGAACTGCGTGTCCTCCACGGCTGTCTTGTCGGGATCCGCGAAAAAGACATCGAGGAACACGGCCCTTTCGCGCTCCGCCTGGTTCTTGATGCGCGAGAAGCTGTTCAGCAGGTCCGCGTACAGATGCCGCGGAAACGGCCACTTGCCCAGACGCGCGATGGATTTGTCGTCGATGCCAACGATCATGATGTCCGAGGAAACCTTGCTGCTCTGCTGAACAACCGCGACGCCCTGCTGGGCGCGGTTGGCAGTCACCGCGTTCTTCATCCGGAAGTCCAGGTCGAGCATCTTGAGCTCTATGCTCCGCACGATGATGGTACCGAAGCTGAGCGCGAAAAGAATCAGAAAAACCACGACGCCAAGGACGATTCCGAAATACTTCGTTTCCAGGAATTTCTTGAAACGATTCTTCTCCACCATCCCGTCCCTCCCCCTGGAAAGAGCAGCGTAGCGCGCGGCTTCCCGCTTGTCGGGTCACCCGGCTGCCATCAGGCCTATAATCATTCAGTTTTCGATTTTTGTCCACATCTCAGGGCGCGGGAACTGCCCCTTCGCGTCTTTTCACGAAGGGGCAGAGGACGACAGCGCGGAGAGCGCGTGCTGCGGCTGTCGCCGGCGCGCCTGTCAGCCGAAGAAGGCGCGCCGTCCGCGGAAGAGGGCCTTATTTTGTCTTTCCCAGGATCTTCAATTCGACGAGGCGGTTCTTGGCGAGCTTGTTCCACAGGCTCTGGCCGTAGTCCGTGTCGATCGATTCATAGGTTTTCTGCGCGGAGGCCCAGTCCTGCTTGCCTTCGTAGAGCCGCGCGGCGTCGAACATCGCACGCGGGGCCACGGTCGAATCCTTGTACCCCTGGAATGCGCGAAGGTAGAATGCCAGGGCGGCATCTGCGTCACCTTTCTCTTCTGCGCAGACGCCGGCGTCGAAGAGGCCGATCGGGGCGAGGTAGCTTTTCGGGAAATGATCCGCAAGGGCCTGGTAGTCCTTCAGGGCATCGTCCCAGGACTTGTCGGCGAAACGCAGATCGGCGCGCATCAGCAGACCTCGCTGGCCGCCGTACTGGCGGGGATAACGCGAAATGAGGGTCCCGAGCTGCCCCAGGACGTCCTTTTCCAGAGCCGCCTTCTTTGTAGCGTCCGTCTCCGATTGCCAGGAGCCGAACGTGGTCTGCGCTGCTTCGGCGAGAAGCGTCGAGTCAGAGACCAGCTTCTTCGTGATCTCTCCGTAGATGAAATACCCGACAAGAAAGGCCGCCGCTGCGAAGATGATCACCAGGAGCGCAATGCGAAAGCGATCCACCGTGCGCGCCAGAAAATGGGCGATCCGCCGCCGCATGGGCTCCTGCGGCACCTGCTGTCCCTGCTGTTGTACTGCCTGCATTAGCGCTCTACCCCTCTTTCCTTCATGATCCCGAGTTCCTTCACAAGCTTGGACAGGTAGCTCCTCTGGATGTCGAGGGCCTTCGCCGTCCGTGTCTGATGCCAGCCGTTCGTTTCCAGTGCCTTCGTGATAAAGTGTTTCTTGAATATATTCAACGCCTCGTGGAGCGTGCGCTCGGCGTAGACCTCATCGTCAGAGGATCGCGTTCCCGCCAGCGTGAGGGAATCGGGGCGGATCCTGTCGTCCTGGGCAAAGACGACTGCCCGTTCGACCGCGTTCTCCAGCTCCCGCACATTGCCCGGCCACGAATAGGAAAGAAGCTGCTCCATTGCCTCGTCGCTGAAACCGGCGAGCTGCTTCTTCGTCTCCCGCGAATGCTTCTGCAAAAAGAACTCCGCCAGGAGGGGGATGTCTTCCCGACGCTCCCGCAGGGGCGGGATCTGGATGGGCAGGACGCTGAGCCTGTAGAAGAGGTCCGTCCGGAAATGTCCGGTGGCGACCAGTTTCGGCAGATCATGATTCGTCGCGGCGATGATGCGGACATTCACCTGCACCGATTCACTTGCGCCGATCCGCTCGAAGGTCCTGCTCTGCAGCACGCGCAGGAGCTTTGCCTGGAGCGCAAGCGGCATGTCGGCGATCTCATCGAGAAAGAGCGTGCCGCCGTCCGCAAGCTCGAACCTTCCGCGCCGATCCGCAATGGCGTCCGTGAAGGCGCCCTTCACGTGCCCGAAAAGCTCACTTTCGAGCAGCGCCTCCGGTATGGCGGCGCAGTTCACGCGGACGAAAGGCCCGCCACGGCGCGGGCTGGCCAGGTGGATCTGCTCGGCGAAAAGCTCCTTCCCCACCCCGCTCTCCCCCAGGAGGAGCACGGAGGCATCCGCTTCCGCCGCCTTGCGGGCGATCTCAAGTTTCTCCCTGATGATCCTGCTCTCCCCGACGAATGTGTGCCACCCTTCGACATTTGTGACCTTGTCCTGCAGCGCGCTGAGCTCCGCCCTGACCTTCTGGAAAGAACGGGCATTCTGCACCGCAATAGCCGCCTGGGTGGAGAAGATCTCCAGCCACTGCAGGTCCTCTTCGGTGAATTTCTTGCCCCCGCGCTTGTTGAGGATCTCGATCACGCCGACGAGCCTTTCTTTCACGCGCATGGGGACAGCGAGGATCGACGTCGTGGGGAAACCGATCTTCTGCGCGATCTCGGGCAACCAGCGGGCGTCACTCTGCGCGTCGTTGACAATCAGGGACGTGTTCTTCTCCGCAACCCAGCCCGCGATGCCTTCCCCCATGTTCACGGAATACGATTTGAGACTCGGCCCTTTCGGACCGAGCGCAATTTCGAAGTACAGCTTGTTATTCTCGGGGTTGACGAGCATGAGGGACGACGCCTCGCCCTCCGTCAGCTCCGTCGCGGACTCCAGGATCCTCGTGAGCAGGACTTTGATGTCCGCGTAGGTGGAGTTGATCCGCGCGTAGATATCGAACAGGACTTCCAGCTTTTCACGGTCAGCTGCAAATCTCAGCATCCGCGGATCGCTTCCGGTGAGCCCCCCGCCGGGCTAACCCTTGATCTTGTCCTTCAGCATGTCGCCGAGGGAGACCGTATCCTGCTTCGATTCGTCGTGGATGTACTTGTCCATCTCTTCACGCTGCACACGCTTCACGTAGTCCTTGAGGGAGAGCGACAACTTCTGCTTTGCCGGGCTGCACTCCGTCACCACGGCCTGCACCGCGTCGCCGACCTTGTACTTCGCCATGGCCGCTTCCAGGGGCTCCACCCTGTCGTCGACGATGTTCAGCTTGTGCACGAGACCTTCAATGCCGCCCTGCACGCGCACAAAGAAACCGAAATCGGTGATATTGGTGATCTCACCGTCGATCACGCTGCCACGCGGATAGGCGCGCGCGATGGACTCCCACGGGTCTTCTGAGAGCTGCTTGACGCCGAGTTGTACCTTGCCACGCTCCTTGTCGATGCCGATGACCATCACCTCAATCTCATCCTCCACCTTGGCGAAGGAAGAGGCATTGCGGATCTTCTTGGTCCACGACATGTCGTCCACGTGCATGACCCCGTCGATTCCCTCTTCAATGTCGAAGAAAAGGGCGTAGGGGCTCGCGCGGACGACCTTGCGCGTCATGCGCATGCCGACCGGGTACCGCTGATCGATGTCGTCCCAGGGATTGGGCAGAACCTGCTTCAGGCCGAGGGAGAGCTTGCCCTGCTGGATGTCGTAGTTGAGGATCTTCGTCTCCACGACGTCTCCGACCTTCAGCACTTCCCGGGGATGCTTCACCTTGCGCACCCAGGAGAGCTCGGAGATATGCGCCAGGCCTTCGATGCCTTCTTCAATCTCGATGAAAGCCCCGAAATCGGCGAGCTTCGTGACTTTGCCCTTCACCACGTCGCCGATATGGTACTTCTCCTCGAAATGGTTCCAGGGGTCTTCCGTGAAATGCTTCAGGCTCAGGTTGATGCGTCCGTCCTGCGCCTCCAGGCGGATCACCTTGAGCTGGATCGACTCACCGAGCTTCACGAAGTCCTTGGGACGCGTGACATGGCCCCAGCTCATGTCGTTGATGTGGAGGAGACCGTCGAATCCGCCCAGGTCCACGAAGGCGCCAAAGGACGTGAAGCTCTTCACGATGCCTTCCACGGTGTCGCCGATCTTCACCTGGCCAAAGAACTCATCACGGCGCTTCTTGATATCCTCTTCCATCCAGTCGCGGCGGGAGACCACGATATTCGTTTTGCCCTTGGCATACAGGCGGTCGATGTAGAAAGACGATTTCACGCCGACGTAGTCGGAGTTTTCGCTCGGGCGCTTCACGTCCACCTTTGACAGGGGGAGGAACGCGCGGATGTCATTGCCGAGGTCCACCTCGTAGCCGCCCTTGATCTTGTGGGCAATGGTTCCCTGCACGGGCTTGTGATCGTCGAAGGCGATTCTCAGATCTTTCCAGAAGATTTTCTCATCCGCCTTGCGCTTGGAGACGATGACCTGTCCTTCGCGTCCTTCCTTGCGGACGAGAATGACATAAACGACCTCACCCATCTGGGGCTTCGTGTCGAACTCATTGCTCGCGATCTTTCCCTCTGACTTGTAGCCTACGTCAACATAGACGTAGTCGTCATCCACCTCGATGACGCGGCCAGGGATCATCTGTCCCTCTTCGATCGGCTGGAGGGACTGAACGTACTGCTCCTGAAGCTGGTTCTCAGCTTCCGGCGCGAGCTTCTTCTTGTCTTCTGTGCTCATAGTCAGCGTATATCTCCCGGATTATTTTTGCTCACGAGAATAGCTTCATGTACTCTCTCACAAACTTGTTCTATGGTCAAGAGCGAGCTGTCGATGTGGATGGCATCCGGCGCGGCGGCGAGCCTGCCCGTTGGCTTGTTGCGGTCCACGTCGTCCCTGTCCCGAATAGTCTTTTCGATCTCATCCAGGGAGAGGCTGCTCACGCCCTGATCGTGACGGCGCGAGGCGCGCGTGGCGACATCGGCGTCGAGGAAGATCTTCACCGCGGCGTCGGGGAATACGACCGTGCCGATATCGCGTCCTTCCACAACGGCATTCCGTCCTGCCGCGAGCTCCCGAAGCCTCCGGTTGACCACGTCGCGCACGCCAGGGATCGAGGAGTGCATGGCAACCCAGTTGTCCACGTCGTCCGCATGGATCCGGTCTTCCACGTCGCTCCCGTCCAGCGTGAGATCCCCCTCAGAAAGCTCAAGACGCGCATCGCGCGCCGCTTTCTGCACGAGGTCGGCATCCTGTGGAGGAATGCCCCTCTGGAGCACGGCGAGAGTGATCGCCCGGTAGAAGCTGCCGGAGTTGACGTACAGAAAGCCCGCATCTTTCGCAGCCCGGCGGGCCACGGTGCTCTTGCCGACCCCCGCGGGGCCGTCAATTGCCACCACCATGGCTGAACGGCCCTGAATCTGACAGTTGCAGAACTCGTCACCAGCATTCGGATGGGCACACTATGCACGATATCTGCTGCCCTGTCACCCCTCCCGGGGACGATTGTCACTCTGAAGTCTGGCAAAGAAGATCGATGAGCGGATATGGAGCGGCCGACAGGTCAGGAGATCGATGGGCGCCCTGACGGGCGCCCATCATGCCGTCAGGTCTTTGTGAACTGGAATGAAGGGCCGCCGCTGCCCGAGCCGGAGTAAAGGGTTTTCTGATCGCTTGAGAGGGTGATCAGGTCGACACCGTAGCCGCCCAAGGTATCGGCGGTAACGACGATCGTATAAATTCCAGGGCTTGTGTCCGTCCAGTTGCCGGATATCGTCCCGGTGCTGCCGCTGATATCAATGGTTTCTGTCCAGCTCCCGCTGCTTGTCACCGTCAGCGTGCCCGTGTCCCCTGCGGCCGCAGCGCTCACCCATGCAGTCGATCCGGTGGTAACCTGCGCGAGTGTCCACGTGCCAACGATCGGGTCCGCTGCCGGATCGATGCTGTAGAACAATTTGCAACCGACAAAGAGTAGTGCAACGACACCAAGAAAAAATAGTATCAAAATCTTTCGCATCAGCACCTCCCGTGTTGCGCGCTGCGTGCGCGCTTGTGGAGAAGATACTGCTCTCCAGAAGGCGTTGGCAAATGAGGCCGCAAGCTTGAGCCTTTTTTTCGCAGCGGCGAGGGGATTTTACACGAAGGCTGATATATGAGACGACTTCACTTTGCCCGCATCGCAGCCGAGGGGAAGTCACTATTCTCCTGCGGTCAGCTCAGGGCCTCAGGCGTGCTCCATGAACCACCGAACCTCCCGCTCCGTGAGACGGCGGAAGTGGCCGGCGGGGATGCCCCGCAGCGTGAGCGGGCCGATGCGCACGCGGTGCACCCTTTTCAGGCGGATGTTGCGGCTAGCGAAGACATTGCGGATCTCGCGGTTCTTGCCCTCGGTCAG
>PMDT01000379.1 GCA_003154555.1 Spirochaetaceae bacterium | reverse complement strand
GACTGCCTGAACCTGAACTGCTTCTCCACCGACCCCAACGAGAGCTTCCAGACCACGACGAGCAGGGACGGGCGGACCGCGGAATCGGTGCTGATCGCCGGGATGTTCGTGCTCATCGGCGGCGACTACGTCGAGATCTGCAGGCGCACGGGGCGCGCGGAGGAGGCCGTCCGCGCTGAGGAGGCGATTGCCCGCATGCGCGCCGCGGTGCTCGCGCACGGGTGGGACGGGGAATGGTTCCTGCGCGCCTACGACGACGCGGGAGCGAAAGTCGGCTCGCATGAATGTGAAGACGGGCAGATCTTCATCGAATCAAACGCCTTCTGCGCCATGGCNNCTCGAGCTGGGCGAGGTTTCCTCCTATCCCCCCGGCTTCAAGGAGAATGGTGGCGTCTTCTGCCACAACAACCCCTGGATCATGATCGCCGAATGCCTCGCGGGAAGGCCCGAACGCGCCTACGATTACTACAAGAGAATCAGCCCCGCCTACCGGGAGGGCATGCAGGAGCTGCACCGCACGGAACCTTACGTGTACGCGCAGATGATCGCCGGCAAGGCGTCGCGTCGGCACGGGGAGGCCAAGAACTCGTGGCTCACGGGCACGGCGGCCTGGAACTTCATCGCCGTGTCGCAGTGGATCCTGGGCATTCGCGCCGACTTCGACGGTCTCTGCATCGAGCCCCACCTTCCGAAAGACTTCAGCTCGGTCCAGGTCAGCCGGATATTCAGGGGATGCACCTACCGCATCACCATCCGCAACACCTGCCGCCCCGGTGGCGCGAAGATCACCGTGCAAGGCGTGCCCTACGCCTCCCGCGTGATTCCGCCCGGTCCGCGGGGGACGGAGCTCGCCGTCGTCGTTGACGCATAGATTGGACTCCGTCCCGGCGGCGTCACTTCCGCGGCGGCCGGGCAGGGCGGAGCTCGATCCTGCTTGCCAGCGAGCCCCGTGGATAGTGATAGAGATCGACCACGGCCTTCGCGATATCCTCCGCCGTAAGCTTCCAGGCCTCTTTCGCCTTTGCTCCGGGGTCCGCGCCGAAGTCCGTGTCGACGCTGCCCGGCATGATGTAGCTCACCCGGATGTTGTCGTTGCGCACGTCCTGCATCATCGCCTCGCTGAAGCCGTTGACGCCGTACTTGGAGGCGTTGTATGCGGCTCCGCCGGCAAAAGCGTTGACCCCCGCGAGGCTTGAGATGTTGAAGATGTAGCCGCCGCCGCGGCGCCGCATGAGCGGGACCGCCTCGCGGCTGCAATAGAAGACGGCGGAGAGGTTCGTTTCGATGGTCGACGCCCAGTCCTCGGGAGTAAGCTGGTCGACGGGTTTGAATATGCCGATGCCGGCATTGTTCACCAGGATATCCAGCCCGCCGAATCTTTCCGCGGCTCGCGCCACGACCGACCGGCATTCCTCGTAGCGCCGAACGTCGGCCGCCGCGCCGTCCACCCGGCCTCCACCACCAAGGGCCTCCACCGCCTTGCGCACCGCGGCGGCATCACGCCCGCAGATGAAAACCTGCGCCCCTTCGGCGAGCAGCGCCTGCGCAACAGCGCGCCCGATGCCCCGGGTCCCGCCGGTCACCAGGGCGATCTTGTCCTGCAATTCCTTTGACATCTTCTTAAAATACGATTGCGGGCCGTCTTTGACTATCGAAGATACCTGGTGGATAGTGGAGTCCGATGAAGGTCCTGACACGCGCCACGCTCCGCGAAGGCGCCCGCGAGCTGGCCTCCCGCGATCGCGACCTGGCGCGCATCGTGGAAAGACTCGGCACGCCACCGCTGTGGGGACGGCGTCCGGGCTTTCCTACGCTGGTGCGGATAATCCTGGAGCAGCAGGTGTCGCTTGCCGCGGCGCGGACGTTATACGGACGGCTCGATCGGGAGCTTGGCGGCATGAGGGCGGAAACCCTCGCGGCGTGCGGGGAGGCGGGTCTGCGGGAAAGGGGCCTCACGCGGCAGAAGGCGCGGTACTGCCACGGGCTTGCCCTGCTCATACTCGAGCGAAAGCTCGACCTGTCCGCGATCGCGGCCCTGCCGGACGACGAGGGCCGCGCGGCACTCATGAGCGTGCCGGGTCTGGGGCCCTGGAGCGTCGACATCTACTTCCTCATGGCCCTGCGCCGGCCCGACGTGTGGCCCCGGGGTGACCTGGCCCTCGCCGTCGCACTGCGCGAGGTCAAGCGCCTTCGAAAGATGCCCACGCGGGAAGACCAGCTCTCCCATGCGGCCCGCTGGGCTCCCTGGCGTTCGGTTGCCGCGCGTCTCCTGTGGGCACATTACCTCGAGGCGCGCGGGCAGTATGCCCCGGGCGATGCGGAGGCGGGTCCGGGGTGAGTCCCGGGCCCGACGGCCGCGCGGNNGCTCCGCAGGCCGGTTCAGCCTTTTTTCGGGTGCCCCGTCTCCCGCGTCATGTCCTGCAGCTTCAGCATCGTCGCCCAGTTGCGCGCCGTCACGCCATCTTTCAGCACCTTGCTCACGGCGGCGTTCAGCCTGCTTTCAATCACGCCGGCAGGCATCCACATGTAGACGGCGCGGGTCGCACCAAAGGCAATGCGCTCGTTGCCCCAGTCACGCGCGGCGATCTCTGAAAGCTTCTCTTTGTCCGCCGCGTCTGCCAGGATTCCGACGAGCAGCCGGGAGGGGTTGTCGGCGATCGCGGTGAGCGGGTTTGCCGAAGCGATCTCGGCAAGCTCTTCCGCGTCGATCACGATCACCCGCGCCGCCACGCCCAGCTTTTCTTCAAGCGCATCCTGGATCGAGAGAGCGGCGCGCGCCGGATCGCTCCTGCCCGGAGCAGAGAACACGACGTTGCCGCTGTTGAGCAGCGTACGCACATCATGGAAGCCCAGCCCTTCCACCAGCGTGCGCAGATCCGCCATTGCCACGCGCCTGGCATTTCCGACATTGATACCGCGCAGGAGGGCCACCAGCACGCTGCCCGCGCGGCCTTTTTTCGCGGACGTGCTCATTGGGCCGGAGGCAGGATCGTGCCCAGATTCTGCCTTCCTCCTGAGGGCATGGGGGCGTGAACATGAGGCGAGGCATAGGGGCCCTCGGGGATTACGGCGAGCTTTCGCCCCCCTGATGATTCAACGACCGCACGCAGATCGCCGAGCAGGTCGGAGACGGGAACGGCGGCCGTGATCGCCATGTCCTCGCTTGGCAGCGACTCGGCGAAAAGGTGCACCGTACCGACGTCCAGTGCCTTCAGGAGCATCACCGTCTCCCACTCGTCGATGGCGGCGCGCGCCCTGCTCCGCGCATCGGCGCGGAAAGCGTCCTTCCCCATCCTGCAGAGCCGCTCCTGCGATGCGCGGAAATCCCGGGAGCCGAATCCCTCCGCGCAGCGCGCCGCGACAAAGAGGTGCCCGCCTGGGGCAAGGATCGACGCGCCGGCGCATATCCCTTTCACCGCCTGGTAGTAGGTCGCATCCAGCGGGAAGCCTGCGCCCGTGGAGAGCACCACGGGAAAAGCCCCGGGCACAGCGACGCGGACGTACGGGTCCGCATACGCAACAGCGGCGGCGAGGCTCTCCTCCGTGCCGCCGAAGCTCGCGAAGGAAAGCTCGCGCGCATCGTTGATCACGACGCTCACGGCGAGTGTCCGTCCCAGCATGCGCAACGCCTCGGTCTGCGCGGCGTGCAGGGGGTTGCCGGCCAGGGAGCAGGAATCCGCCCGGGGGTCCTCCAGCATGCGCGTTGAATGAAAGGCCATGATGCTGTCGGCATGCGCGCACCCGGGCAGCACGAGCTTTCGGCCGCCGGACCACCCGGCCATGAAATGCGGCTCCACCAGGCCCACCGCGACGCGCACGTGGGCATCGACGACCCTTCGGTCGATGCGGACCGGGATGCCGTGGCTCGTGGTGCCCAGCAGCACGTGCTCGTCGTCGCGGCGGGCGAAATGATTGGCAACAGTGGCGTGCGTGGCGACCCACGGGTCGCCGATCAGGGCCGCCAACTCCTCCCCTTCGTTCGGTCGATGCAGGCCCGTTGCCACGAGCACCGTGATGCCCGCCGGCGCAAGCCCGGCGTCGAGCAACTGCTCGATGAGCGGCCGCAGGATGAGGCCGTTGGGAACCGGNNGGCAAGCTTTCCCGCGCCGGCGGGGGATGCAAGAGCGGCGCGGATGCAGTCGTGGGGATCGGCGACGGGAGGCATGGGCCGGCGTTCAACGAGCGTCACATCCCAGGAATCGGGCAGATCGAGCGTGAGTCCTTTTGTTCCGTAGCGCAGCGCGCAGCGCATCTGGGTCAAATGTCCCGGATTTTGCGTCGCCGGGCAAGGGCCGTCCGCGGATGCGGACGGCCCACGGTTTTCACGTGCTCAGGTCGTGCCGCGAAGGGCGGCGCGATGCGTCGGTGCAATCATCTGCGTCCTGATCATGGAGGGGAACTGGCTCCTGATGCCGGGCAGGCCCGTCACAAAATGGGCGAGTGCCATCACGATCCTCGTGCCGACTTTTCTTTGGGGAAAATCGTAGAAGCCCCGCGCCTTGTACGCCTTGTGGTCGGCGCGGAAGACCACCTTGAGCTGGGACCAGATGTCGTCGCGGAATATCTTCATGCC
>PMDT01000368.1 GCA_003154555.1 Spirochaetaceae bacterium | reverse complement strand
GCTCGGCTGGCGACCAGGGAACGATCAACCTCTTTTCGGCGCGCGTGTCGCGGGCGACCTATGTCGGAGAGCTGATCGACTACCAGCTTGAGATCGGCGGCGCGCTCGTGCGCGCCAGAGGAAAAGTGACCGAACGCGTTGTCGAGGGAAGCGAAGCACGGGTCTACCTGGACCCCGGCCGTCTGGCTGTGCTCGCGCACTGAGAGCCCGACCTCGCGCCATCGGTCACCGGCCGGGCCCCCTGCTGTGTGCCCCCCGCTTTACATGCTATGATCGTCGCATGGCAGCAGGCCAGGCCACAACGGCTGAACAGAAGAGCTCCCGACGCCACCGCTTGAGACAACGCGATCTTGCGATGAATTTCTTTTTTTTCCTGTCGGAAGAATTCGAGCGGAGCTCCACCGAATCCATGTGGGACATCACCATATCGATCGATCTTTTCAAGGATTATCTCCAGGAACAATTTCACGCGGAGTACAAGAGCAGCAAGTGGGTCTACACTCAGCTGAAACGCTACGAGGACGAGGTCGGGGTCAAGCTCTTCCGCAAGGAGCCGCTGGGCACGGACGGCCGGAGCTTCGCCCTGGGTCTGCACTATCCGTTCGTGCATTTCAGTCAGAAGCAGCACCTCTATGTCAACCAGAAGATCCGGGTTGCAAACGGGGTGTATGAGATGATCCGCCACTCCGCGATCAACAGGAAACGCGATGATCTGATGCGCCTGCTCCTGGGCGCCGGCAGTACGATCTACCATCTGGCGGCCATCATCGCCGAAANNCCGATCAGGGAAGGTATGCCATCTACACGCACAATCTGGGCGCGCTCCAGCAACTCCTGAGTCCGCGCGTGAACTTCCGGAATATCGAGGTCTTCACACCGCAGGGGCACGTCGATCCAAGCACCTATGCGATTGTCGGACCTTCTACCCCGCTGTTCGAAGAGGTGAGCTTCGACTTCGTCGTTCAAGGCACGAGCTGCGTTCACAAGACAGATCTCTACATCGAGTCGCAGGAGGAATGGCCTCGGAAGAGAACAATCCTGAAAGACTGCACCGGAGAGAAAATTCTTGTTCTGACAAAACACGAATTCGCGGACGAACCCATCCCGTCCATAGAGTCGTACGGCTCCATAGCCGACTACGACTGGGTCGTCGTTCCGAAGCGGAAGGCTCTGGACCTGCCGAAGAAGCGCTACGACATTCTTTTCGACGAATGCGCCTCTTTGTTCACCCCTGAGATACTCAGCTGGAACTACGAAATTCTCAGGGTGAACAAGCCCTGACGCGCGGTCCTCACCATTAACCGGAGCATTGCCTTGCCAGCTTCGGGTCGATTCCCGCGACTGTGTCGAGGTATTTCCCCGCGGATGCGTAGTCTTCCTGGTCGAACGCGAGCCGCGCCATGCCGAGCAGGGCGCTTGTATTTCCCGGATCCTTTTGTAGAACCTGCTTGTAGGCGGCCGCAGCCCTTGTCCCATCGCCGCGGAGAGCATATACAAGTCCGAGGTTGACAACGGCGGGCAGGTACTGCGCGCGGGATGCAAGGTTGAACTGTTGCGCCGCATCGTCAAGCATCCCGAACTGCGCGTACAGCACCCCGAGCTTGTTGAGAAGCTTCGGGTCCCGGGGGGATGTGCGAAGTGCGCCCTGGATCTCCGCGGCGCGGGTGTCCACCTCCCGCTTTATGAAGGTGGCGAGAGCCGTGGTGTACAGCTTCGTCACGGCGCCCAGATCGGGTGGGACAACGCTCGAGTCCTTGTCCAGGAAACCCGTGGGCGGGTAGAGTTTCCAGGCGTCGGAGATGGGAACAAACTCGGCCTTCCCCGTGGCCGACGCCTCCCGCCACTCCCGCGCACCTTCGTGCCAGGCACTGAGGAATCCCTCACGGAGCATGGTGATCTCCACAGGGATCCAGGTGTCCCCGTTGACGGCGACAAGGTCCTGCGCGTTCGAAAAAAGCTTTTCGGCCTTTTCGGCCGAAAGGGACAGGTTGAACGCCGCAAAGATATGACCGGGTACGGTGATGAACGCAGGCTCGATGCCGATCGACTTCAAGAGGGCGCAATAGAGAATGCTGAGATCATCGCAGTCACCGGCCTTGTAGGTGAGGGTCTGGATCGGAAACTGGAGGAAATCCACGGACGTCTTTTCCGCCGAAAACTGCGCGTAGGACGATGCGGGGTCCACGACGTACCGCATTCCGAACGTGGCAAAGCTCTCAAAGAGGGCCATGGCCTGGCGGAAAATGAGACTCACCGACTGGTTACCGGTTTCCCGCGCCATGCCGGCGATGCCCTTCGCGTACGTCAGGACTCCCGGATCGAGCTCCGTGACGAAGGCAGCGGCCTTGCGCGTGTCGTCCCAGATCATTGCGTTGCGGTCGAGGATCGTGAGCGTTTCCGTGCGCTGGACGGAAAGGGCCGACCCGTTGAGTTGATAGCTTACCGTGATGTCCAGCGGCGTCTTGGTTCCTTGCGTGACGTCGAGGATGCTGGTCGTGAACAGCCCCAGGAGGGGAACCGCTGCGCTCTCTCCAGGTGCAAGCGTGGCAGGCGCCGGGCATGGCTTCGCGCTGTCCATGTAGGACTTGGCATAGACCGATACCTTGATGTCCGTGATCTTCGCCTTTTCTCCATTCACAAGGGACAGGGTTCCCAACGGATTGTCGTCATAGTACTTGTAGAAAACGGGGAAGATGGGCAGCAGTTCCACCTTCGGAATCTTCAGCTTTGGCACGGGCTTCTCCGGGACCGGCCGGAAGACCGCCCCGACGAACGCCCCCACGCCATAGTAGGTGGGAAAGAATTGCTTGTAGGAAACCCCGACGCCCAGGCGAAGCGAGGGNNACTGCCCCCAGGTAGATGGGCACGCCCAGGCCCCCGGCAGCGGAAATGCGGAGATCGAGGAAGGATGCAAGAGCGAAATTGACGCCAACGCCGACGCCGACCGAGACCAGGGAAAGGCTTGACTGTGCTGGCGTCTCGATCATGTCGTAGCCAAGGATCCCGCGCGCGGAGAGGAAGGACAAGCCCGGGAAGGAGTAGCCCACTTCGAGGTTGCCTCCTCCTCCGTACTCATACAGGCGCACGCCTCCAGCGGATGGGCCGAGCGGAAGGTCGGCACCGGGGGTCACGCTCAGGTCGAGCCCCTGGGCCCCGGCACCCGCGCAAACGCATGCAAGCACAGCCAGGCTGATGAGCAGCATTCTGCGCACGGAGTAACCTCCCCTTCCGGCNNGCTTGTGAGCGAATTGCAGGAGATCATCAAGGCGCTGTACACGGAAATGGACGGCCGCCGTCCTCCGCCACCAGTGTTGCGCTGCGGCGGCGCCTTGATTGCCCATGCAGTACCCGAATAATAGGCGAACTTCACCTGGTTCGCCGTGTAGTCACTGTAAGCGACCCATATCTGCGGGCTGGCGCCTGACAGTGCCAAGTCCAGATATTGGTCCACGGATCCGGACGTGTCGAACTGCTTGAATGTCCACTTCGACAGCGTAGCCCAGTTGCTGCTGGTGAGCCACGAGCTGCACGTGGCCACGCTGAGGTAGTTGCTTGCGTCGGTATAGGCAACTGCCACCAGTCCATCATTCCACTCGTGGCAGTCGATCGCCGTGCCGCAGGTCGTCGATACGGTAGTATCGAGGGTGATTTTGCTGAAGCTTGAGCCGCTGGTGCCAGACATGGCAAACCGGAGAAGTCTCCCCGCGCCATTATAATCATCGAGCATGTAGCTCACAACGACGTACATGGGTGACTGGTCGATGCAGGCAATGGAGGGATGGCGGAAAGTACCGGTGGAGGTCGCGGTATCGATGGTGACGGGTGCTCCCCACGTGGCTCCGTTATCATTCGACGTCACGCACATGAGCTTATAGTTCGTGGCGTCGAGGTAGCAGATGTAGGTCCTGTCGTAGATGCTGTAGTTATGATGCACGATGTCGCTCGATGAACCCACATCGCCGGTTGACGCCACAGTCGTGATGTACCACGTCGGCGACGTGTCAAAGGGGCGGTAGCGGGCAAACTTCAGGTCTTTGTTCACGGCATCGTAGTAGCTGACATAGATCGTGTTGTTTTCATAGCTGAAGGAGGCCGAGGCGTAGGTGCCGGCAGAGTCAATAAGGGTTCCGGTTCCCCAGGTGGCTCCGCCGTTGGACGAATGCGAAAGGTAGATGCCGGTCCCGGTGTTCTTGGCGTATACCACCCAAGCATCGGGATACGGTCCCTGGACAACGTCGCCATCGTATCCGCTGTAGACGACGTTTGTATAGCCGCCCGTGTAATTGGTCGCGCGACCCGATATCGCGATGTTATAGGGGTTCTTGTTTCCGTCCGGGACGTTGTGCTGGATATCGAGAGAGGCGTTGCGCAGGGTACCGGCATCCCAGGCGCTGCGGAACCTGACAGTGCACGGCGTGCTCCCGCCCGCGGCCACGGGCGATACAGGCGCGGCGGTAATGGTGAAGTACGATGAGTCGACGCCGCTGAGAGTGACACTGGAGAGGGTGAGGGGCGACGTGCCCGGGTTCTGGATGACAAAGGTCTTGTCGATGGGGTCCCCTGTATTGCAGTCACCGAAGAAGATCGATCCTCCGTCCGGGATGCCGGTGCCCCCCTGGGTGACATTGATGTCGGCGGCAATGCCCGTGCCCTCCAGGGTAAAGGTATAGGTGCCGTGACTGGGGTCATCGCTGCTTACCTGGACGGTTACCTGCCGCGCCCCACGCGCAAGCGGGTCGAAGCGAACGGTGAATGAGGTGCTGGCGTTTTGCGCGACAGTGGTGAGAAGGCCGGTGGTGTTCATGTCGAAGTCAGACGTGTTTCCCGCCGAGAGCGTGACCCCGTTGATAGTGAGAGGCCCCGTGCCGACGTTCGTGATGATAAAGGTGATAGAGGAAGAAGCGGTCCCCCCGTCGCCATCGAACAGGATATTGCCGAACTGATACCCGTCGCCCCCGGGGGGCACCGTCGTGCCACCCTGGGTGATGGTGATCATCGGTGTAGGATTTGCCGTGGCCGTTGCGCTGATGGTCAGCGCATAGGTGCCCTTGGTCGAATCGTTGCTCGTGACGATGACTGCCGCCGAGTAGCTGCCCACGCCTGGCGGGGTAAATCGAACGGTGAGCGTCGTGGTCTGCTGAGGCGTCAGGGTCGATGCCGGAGGCGTGCCCACCGCCGCGAAGCCGGTCCCGGTCACCGTTTCGCCGGAAATTGTGAGATCCGCGGTGCCGGCGTTCTGAATGACAAAGTCACAGTTAATCGTTTGACTGGCAAGGCACGCACCCACTGAGAAGCTGGCGCCCGGTGCCCGCGTCAGGCTGGCATAGCTGATGATGATATCTGGCCGCGGGTCTGCCGCGAACGTGGCAAGAATAGCCGCGTCGCTGGCGGTGAGCACCACGGTCGTGCTCGGCACCGCGGCGCTCCCGAAGGAAACGCCGGTGCCCGATGACACTTGCCAAGCCTGGAAATGGTACCCGGCGTTGGGCGTGGCGGCGAGCTGGGTTGACGCGTTTGCAGAGACCGTGAGTGTACCCGAGGGGTTCACGCTGCCGTTCTGCCCGGCAGCGACCGACAACTGAAATTTCCTGTCCACGTCATTCGTTACGACGGCGAGCACATCCTTGCAGCCGGATACGAGGAAAACGAGCGCTGCGATCGCAGCAAAAATCCCAAGAGACGCCAAGGCTCTTCCATTGCAGCCGCGCATAGAATTCCTCCGATTCCGTATATGAGCTCCGCCCATGTCCGGGTGAAGAGAAGTGAGGAAATGCCGCCGCCTATTGCACCCGACAGCCATCGCTTTTTCTTTCGTGGAATTTCTTAAGCAAAATCATATCACGGAAGGACTTCGTTTACAAAGGGATTTCAAGGAAGCGCCCGGGCGATCAGCTTGCATTGAAATAGCGCCAATCCGCCAAGGCCCCACCGGTGCGCCAGTGCACTGATCGTGCCGATTTCACATAGCGGTTCCAGTAGAGGCTGTCGGCCGTTGACTCTTTCCAAACCGGCCGTCGCTATGCGACATGGCGGACCCGACGGATGACAGCCCCGGCCCGCAAAGACAATCGGAGCCCGTTTTCAACAATCTCTTTCCCTCCGACACGGGCTTCGCTGCCGCTGATCGGATCCCGCACCAAGTAGGCCGCACGCGCATCGATCCCTCGCGGCCATACCCGGACCTCGTCGGAAGACAAAAGGCCTGCGAACCCGAGGATAACAGAGTCGGTGCCGTCCCGACTGATGAACTGGGCGCATTCCGGCTCACCCGGCCGCGCCGGTTGCGGCGTGAGCGGATAGAAATCACAGACCAGCAGGTGACGGAACTCCCGGTAGATGCCCGCGAGCTCGCGTATCCGTGCCGCCTGCCCCGGTGACCACAATTCGATATGCCCGTCGAACGACAGCGCCCCGCACATCCGAGCGATGACATCAGCCTCTGTAACGGCTCCGTCCCCCTCCCCTGGCTGCACCGGTACGGCGCTGTTGGGGAGGTGCCCGGGGAGAAAGCGATTTGCACCGAGCTGCATGAACCGACACACGGCGGCATCCTCGGTGTGGTCCGAGAACCAGATCGTATGCGCACGCCGCAGCGTGCCCAGGTCGATCCGCCGGCCTCCCGACGCGCAGCACTCCACCCGCCAGCCCGGGTGATCATGGATGAGCGTATCCAGGACCCGGTAGAGCCCCGCGACACAGGAGAACTGGATCTTGCCGGTGGGATCGGCCTTCTCCCAGAAGCGCGCCGGCCCGATGTTGTAGTCCCAGCGGCTCCACTCGAGCCCGAGCCGATTGATCCAACCACCGATCACGCGGATCACGTAGTCCTGGGCCTCGCGGATGGCCAGGTTCAGATGCAGGAACTCGCCCCCGTCGTCAAAAAACCAGCCATGATGATCGCGAACCAGGTCCGAGCTCCGGTGCGCGCGCTCGACCTCGAACCAGAGGCCGAACTTGAGACCTTTTGAGCGCGCGTAACCTGCAAGCGGCTCCAGGCCGTGGGGGAATTTTGCGGCGTCAAGGCGCTCCCAGTTGCCGACGCCCCGACTGAAGTCGTAGCCCGGGCCGCACCCGGCATACCATCCGGCATCCAGGACAAAATACTCCAGGCCCATCTCTGCCGAGCGGTCGACCAGCCGGCGCAGGAGGTCTTCGGTGAAGTCGCAGCCGATCCCGAACCAATGGTCATAGCTGATCGGCGGCACTGGCCGCGCCCCCGACAGATTCGGGCAAATGCGGTCGTACACGTACCGCCGGCACGCGTTGCCGCCGGCGTCCAGATCGCCTTCATAGGCCACGAGGTGGGCCACGGGCAGGGCAAGAGTTTCGCCCGGCGCCAGCGTCAAGCCATTGACGGGAATTCCCGCCTCCCAGCTGAGCGGGTCGGCGGGTCGCCACCCGCCGCGAATCCTCTGGAACCAGAGCGCGGACCACTCCAGGGCGACCACCAGGCCTGCGGCACCTTCACCCACGGTCGCCATCTGGAGAAATGGAAGATCCCGGTTGGATGATCTGCCGTCAGCACCGGATTCCACCGTAAAGAAGTCGCTGCCGCCCGGGCGGAAAGCAACTGCATTCTCGCGGTAAGCGCTCGGGGGGAAATACGCATGCGAGAGACCGCCGCCGACCGACCTGACCTGGATCGATCCGCGCCGCAACCCTGGCCAGCGCAGGCATACCGGCTTGACGGCAGACAGCGGAATCGACTGCTGGCGGGTGGGGTTGGCAAGCGTCACCTGGAGCGTTGCGGCACCGTGATCCGGGTCGCGCTGGAAGACCACGTCCGCCCGCAGCCCCGAGGAGTGCGATGCGCTCCAGCGCTCCTGGTTATCTGCCCGAAGCGGGGCATCGGCCTCGACCCAGAGAAGGGCCTGGCCGGCCGATTCCACCTGCCAGCCCGCCCCGGCGTCCAGGGCCTCACGGAGCGCCGTCGGCAGGATACCCTCGAGAAGATCGCGAATGGCAACAGGCATTATCTCTCACTCCTCCATGGTGCGGGACCGGCGAGACCACTCAGGGAACGTGAAAGACCGGCTCTTTGGCGATCGGTCGGCTGGTTCGCGCGGTCAGGGTGCGAGGTCGGACGGGTCTATGATCCAGAAGTTCTCTTCTTCAGAAAGCTGGACGGGATCCCAGATCCTGTATTCCTCGACCGCCTTTGCAACACCTTCATGGGGCCCAGCGGGAAGCTCGAGGTCCGCCGTATAGTCCGGTCGCAGGTTGCCACCGACCTTGCTGCCGTCGATGAAGATGACGATCGTCCAAGGCGTATTGTTTTCGATGTGCACGATATAGGAGTCTTCTTGTGCTTGAGCGGATGTGAGCGAAAGCACGAGCAACACTGCCACGAGGAAGAAGCCGTACTTTGACTTCATATCGATCTCCTGATTCATGCCTCTTCAGGACCATATGTGTCTATTTATAGCTCGGCATAGCGATTGAGTCCACGACGTCCGAGCACGGCATGTTCGGCGGCCCCGCGCCGCGGAAGCGCACTCCCTTTTCCTGCCCACCCGCGCCGTGTAGGATGGCGTCGGGGAAAGGGAGAGAGACATGAGAATCGACGCCAGGGGTTTCGCGGCCGCGCTCATCCTCGCGGCGGTCGTGGCGCTTCCGCCCATTGCGCGAGCGAGCTCGCGCGCCCTCGTGCTTCCGTTTACGTACGAACCGGAGTTGAAGGCCGCTGCGGAGCAGATCGAGGACACGTTCCGTGGGATCGCTTCCGCGTCGGGCAGGTTCGACGTTCCCTCCCGGGAGTCCATGGCCGCGATCATTGCGGAAACGACCGGGGATCTGGTCCCCGTCTTCGACGTCCGCGCGGGGAGCCGGCTGGCGATGTTCCTGATGGGCGACTACTTCTTCATGGGCGCTGTCAGGTCACGGTCGGGCTCGCTGGAAGTGGAGATCGCGTACGTGGACGTGCTCACCCAGGAGGAGCTCAAACGGCTCACGGCAAAGATCGACGACCCCGCGAACGCCCGGCCCGTCCTGGAGACGCTGTTCGCGGATCTCATCAGGAAGGAAGCGCGGCAGGAGGAGGCGCGCGCCCCGGCCACACTTGCGATCATGACCGAACCCTCCGAGGCGGATGTCTATCTTGACGGCGAGCTGAAGGGCCGCACCCCCTTCGTGGCGAACGCGGCTCCCGGCTGGCACCAGGTCCACATCCGCAAGCCGCAGTACGTGGACAAGTACGGAGACATGCAGCTGGAAAGCGGAAAGGTCCAGACATTCAATCTCACCCTGGAGCAGGTCCGCCCGATCGCCACGTCAATGCGCCCCTCCTCTCCGCCTCCGCGCGTCGACTACGAGCGTTACGAGGCCGCGGACCAGTGGCACGCGGTCGTCCAGAGCGCGGTTTCCATTGCCAACTGCCTGGATTTCTCTCCAGACGGAAGATTCATCCTCACGGGAGGTGACACGGGGGAGCTCATCGTCTGGACCCTTGATGCGCAGATCGTCAGGAAGTGGTCCATCGGCGACACGTCTGTCACCTCCGTGCGCTTCAGCCCCGACGGCGGGAGCTTCGTCTTCGCCTCCGGGTACGGGGACACGGGGGTCTCCGTGAGCGTCTGGCGGGTAGACGGCTCCGTGCTCCTGACCCTTGGTCACTTCTCCAGCACCGTGAACGCCGTGGCGTTCTCCCCCGACGGGACGTGCATCGCGGCCGCCTCGGGAAAGACCATCCGCGTGTGGCGGCTGGATGGCGTCCCGGTCTGCGAGATGACGGGGCACGGCGACGAGGTGCATTCAATCGCCTTCAGCCCCCGGGGGGACCGCATCGTCTCTGGTTCGTCCGACAAGACCGTGCGCACCTGGGATCTCGCGGGCCGCCTCCTCCAGACGATGGAGGGGCACACCGGCTTCGTGGACGGCGGCATCGCGTACAGCCCGGACGGGAAGCTCATCGCTTCCGGGTCAATGGACGACACCGTCANNGTTCTCCCCGAACGGGCGATGCCTAGTGACTGCGGACAGGCTGGGGGACATCCGCGCGTGGAGTCTTGAGGGGACTCTCCTCGGCGCCATCACGGCGGCTGACGGCCTTCGGGCCGCCGCTTTGTCCCCCGACGGGGAGTTCCTGGCCGTCTCCACGTACCTCGGCCTGAGCGTCTGGAAGACGGATGGCACCCTGGCAGCGGAGGCGGACTGGCGCAAGCGGACGGTCAACGTTGTGGCGGCGTCGCCGCGCGGAGGGTTCTTTGCGGCCGGATCCCTGGACGGGAAGGTCGCGATCTGGGGCCCCGACCTGTCGCTGAAGAAGGCTTTCTCCTGCAACCCCGATGGAAAGGAGTTCTCCTCCGTGGAGGGAATGGCGTTCTCACCCGATGGCCAATCCATCGCGACCGCGTCCACGGACCGGCTGGCTGCGCTGTGGGACCTGAAAGGCTCGCTCGTGCGCGCCTTCAGGGCGCACGACCGGCAGGTAAATGACGTGGCGTTCTCCCCGGACGGCTCGCAGCTCGCGTCGGCGTCGGACGATGGTTCGGTGATCGCCTGGAACACCGACGGATCCGGCCTCAAGGTGCTCGAGGGCCACACGGAAAAGGTGAACGACGTGCGCGTGAGCCCGAAGGGCGACCTCATCGCCTCCTGCTCAAATGATGGCACGATCAGGCTGTGGAAGCCGGATGGTACGCCGGTGAAAAGCCTCTCCCTGGAGAAGGAGTGGCCCGTGAGCCTCGCCTTCTCCCCGGATGGCAGGAGTCTCCTCTGCGGGACGGGAGGCTGGAGCGGTGTGCCTTCCCACCTGTTGCTCTGGGACCTGGAAAGCGGAAAGACGACTCGTTTCCCGGAGCCCGGCGCCTGGGTCAGCGTGGCCTTCTCCCCCGACGGCAAGACGTTCGCGTCCGCCGCCTCGGTGAGCGCGGAGGGCGCCGCCGTCCTGAAGGTCTGGGACGTGCAGGGGAGCCTCCTCAAGACGTTCGAGGGTCCTGGCAGCTCCATCCGCTCAATCGCGTACAGCGCGGACGGGGAGTACGTTGTCGCGGGCATGGACAATGCCGCCGTCATCCGCCGCCTGGAAAACGGGGAGTGTGTCACCCTGCTCGCCCAGGGCGACGAATGGATCGTCTATACGCCGGACGGCTACTTCGACGCGTCCATCAACGGGGGGGACCTGATCCGTATGAGCCGGGGGTTCAGAACCGTGGGGATCGAGCAGTTCGCGGTCAGGAACAACAGGCCCGACATCATCCTGCAGCGGATGGGCCTGGGCGCGCAGGACCAGATCACCTACTATCACAGCCTCTTCCTGAAGCGCCTGCGGAAGCTCGGGCTCGCCGAGGGGGACCTCTCCACGGAGGAGCAGGCGCCCCTGGCGCAGATAACGGACATGCGCGTGGACGGGAAGAGCGCGGAGATCCGCTTCTCCCTGCGGGACCCGGGGCACAGGATCCTCAGCTACAACATCTGGATCAACGGCGTGCCCATCCTCGGGGCGTATGGCCGCTCCGTCCCGCCGGGGAGGCTCGACTTCGCGGAGAAGATGGAGCTCACCCCGGGGCAGAACAAGATCGAGGTCTCCTGCATGAACGAGAAAGGTGTGGAGTCCTTCCGCGCCCTCCGCTACGCCGAGTACAATGCCGTGGAGCGCGGGGACTTGTACTATTTGGGGATGGGCGTGTCTGACTACCGCAGCCCGCAGATCAACGACCTCTCCTACGCGGCAAAGGACGCCAGGGACCTGGAGGCGGCCTTCAAGAAGATGACGGGAGCTTTCCGCGCCATCCACACGCTGACGCTCACCGACTCGAAGGTGACGGTGGGCAACATCAGGCGCGCAAAAGACTTCCTCTCCTCCGCGAAGCCCGAGGACGTGCTCGTGCTCTTCATCGCGGGGCACGGGGTGCACGGCACGGATCCCGTGGCCACGTACTACTATGTGACCTGGGACGCCGAACTCTCCAACCTCGCGGGGACGGCGGCTGACTTCGATCTCATCGAGGGGCTGCTCCAGGGGATCGGCCCCCGCAGGAAGCTCTTCCTGATGGACACCTGCGAATCGGGGGAGCTCGACGAGGAGCAGGCGTCCCCGGCGGGCGGGGAGCCCGGCGCCGGCGCGCGGGTCATCAGGAAGGACGCGCTCGGCAGGGGCCTGGGCATCGTGAAGATGGCCCCGAGCGTCCTGCGCGCCAAGGACCGCTACATCTGCAATGACCTCGTGCGGCGCTCCGGGGCCATCGTCTTCTCCAGCTGCCTCGGCAGCGAGTCGTCCTTCGAGAGCGATGAGTATCAGAACGGGTACTTCACAACGAAGATCAAGGAGGCGCTCAGCTCGAAGGCGGCGGATGTCGACGGCGACGGCGCCGTCTCCACCGACGAGCTGCGCGCCTATGTCTCCGCCGCGGTGCCGAAGATCAGCGACAACCTGCAGCACCCGACGGTGGACCGTGACAACCTCTACGTGAAGTTCGAGCTCCCGCAGGTTCCCGTGAAGTGAGGCGCTGCTCGCCCATGAGTCTTCGTCCGCTTGAACAAGTTGACCGGCAGTCTTTGCTAACGTCAGCCACCTGCGGGGAAGTCGCCAAAACGTTGGTGAATCATAGGCGCAATTTCAGGCATCGTTGCCCTGCAAGGTGCAAGACAGGTCGGATGAAAAACCACAGCTTGAAAAGGAAGAAGTCGCGCTGGGACCGAGGGGTATTTGAGGTCCTTGGGAATCGCCGGGGGCGTGAGGTGCGACAAATCCGCTACCGGACGCGTTGTGATCCGCGCAAGGAGTGGGTGCTGGTCTGAGACGGGAATGCTGGTTCTCGTCCTACGGCCTCCCACCCACGGGGAGGCCTTTCATTCAGTTTTCATGAACACTATTAGCTGAGGCCGCTACGTATCAGCTTCTTCGCCAACTCATACACGTCTCCTGGATCCCCTTCCTTGCGTTTGGCGACCGCAACTATCATCACGATTACTTTGGACCGATCAACGCGGTAGACGATACGATAGCGGCCCGCAGCGGGGATGCTTCTGAATCCTGCAAGAGCATAGAGGAGCGCCTTCCCCTGCTTCTCAGGATCGCGTTTCAGGCCCTCGGCTTTTGCGATGATCGTCTCTCGAATGTCGCCGTTTGGAATTTTCAGAAGTATTCGCTCCGCGCTCACGGTGAATACGACTTGGTATGTCATAATTTCGGGAGTGCGCTTTCACCATCGCTATGGGAACAAGTCGCCCAGCGCGTACCTCACGGATGCTGCGATTCAGCTCGCGCATTAGGTTAGGGTCGCCAAGTATTTCCAGCGTTTCTGAGATGGACTCGTAGAGATCCCATCGCATAACGGCAAGAACTTCGCGACCGCGGCTTGTGACCGCGACTGTCTCGTTGTCCCGGAGGCTACGATGCATTGTGGTCAGCCCTTTCCGAGCCTTCGAGATGGCCATTTGTTTCAGCATGGTTTTAAAGCGAAACTCCCGGTCCCCCTCCCATTGGAAACCTGGCGAGACGGACGCATAATGTACACCACGTTGTACAAGTCGTCAAGTGGTAGCATTGCCTCATAAAGAATCTGACCGGGGGTTGTTGCTTTGCCTCATAAATAAATCTGACCCACGTTTTCTCCCCAAGGTGGTTCTTGAGGAGGTTTGAGAAGGTGGGGCTAGGCATGGCAGAGCGTAAGGCGGTTGCATGGGAAACCATCCGCCGCTATCGGCAGGCGGATCGACGGGGCAAGACCGCGATTCTCAACGAGTTCGTCTCCACGACGGAGCTTTCGCGCAAGTACGCGATCCAGTTGCTAAAGGGCACCCTCAGAGTGCACCCGCGTCCCCTCAGAGCCCGTCCTCAAGGACGACCACCTTGCTACGGAGCGGCAGTGAAGAAGATTCTCATCCGCTTGTGGGCGATGTTCGGCTTCATGTTCGGCAAGCGTCTGGCCTGCGCCATCTGCATCAACCTGGCGGTGCTGGAGAAGTTCGACGAGCTGCAGGGCCTGAGCAGTACGACGCGCAAGCGTCTGTTGACCATCAGCCCCGCCACCATCGACCGACTCCTGGTCGATGAGCGCAAGAGGCTGCGCCTGAAAGGCCGCTCGCACACCCGCCCCGGCAGCCTTCGCAAAAGCCTGCGGAACGTTCAGAAACCAGTTATGAGTTGCGCAGATTTGAAAGTTGGGACACTTTTCAAGTCACCTATGGGAAGGCTACGGAAGGCAGTGATTTGGCATTGTCAAACAGACTTTCGACGCTTTAGAGGGTTCTCGGTGTTCCGCCAGATAGTTTTCTTACAGACGCCGAAGTGGCTGCCGGCAAATTCTGTAAGCTTGTTATAGCTCAAGTCATGGTTCTTGCGGTGCAGGGTTTCTATGAATGACTGGTATTCTGCCCAACGCTTTTGTTTAACTTCGCGCGTCCCGTGCATGGCTATATTGCGGTTCGAGTCGGCGCTTCGCTCTGCTGTGGGAGCCTGACGCCTGTCTCCTCCGCCCGACGGACATTATCGTCGTAGATCGCCCGAATCCCTTCGAGGGTCAGTTCATTTTTCACCCGCCTTTTGCCCAAGTCATTTCTCCCATAGGTTTGCCGAAGAAAAAGCCGGGGAGAGCCGGTCGGGAGCCGGCGTTCAAGCGTTACCCTATCCCCGGTCCGTGCTCACTTCATCACCGTGCTTTGTAGTAGTCGGATCGCTTTCCAGATTTCCTTGCTTTCAACGTCCTGTCGTTTCTCGATCTTTTGGATACGTTCGATGAGCTCACGGTAGCCTTGCATCATCTCGCGCATCCTAGAGAAAACACGGATGATTTGAATGCTGACGCTTACGGCGCGTTCACTCTTCAAGACGTTCGACAGCATGAGGATGCCGTGCTCTGTGAATGCGTGGGGTTTCTTTCTCAAGCCCATCCTGTCCGACTCGGAAATCACAATCTGTGACATCCAATCGCGCATCTCCTCAGCGGTCAGTTGAAAGGCGAAATCATCGGGGAAACGTTCAAGATTGCGGCTCACGGCCTGGTTCAATGCTCTTGTTTCCACGCCATATAATTCCGCAATGTCCCGGTCAATCATGACATTCATTCCCCTGATGTTGAAAATGCCTTTCTGAATCCTCTCATGTGGAATCAAGCTGCTCATGCGCTCTCCTCTCTTGAGATCACAATTTGTGATTTCCAATTCATCCGAACACCTTCTCCTGCACCTTCACCACCTCGCCGAAATCCTCAAGGGCAAAGTGTGAGTAGTGCTCGGTCATTTCCTGTGTGCGGTGGCCCGTCACGCGCTGCACGAGAGGATCAGGCACCCGGGCTGTGCGTAGGAGCGTGTTCAAGAAGTGACGGTGTGAGTGGAAGGTGATCCTTCGCTCTTCGCGCTCCTCGGCGGTGATGTCGATGCTCTCCAGCGCTCCATAAAGCCCGTCGAGGATCATTCGTGGAGATAACGGGGTTTGTCGGTCCTTGCCGTAGAAAACGAGGTCTGTCGGCTCCTGGTAAGGCGAGGATTCGATAAGAGCGGCAAGCTGCGCAGAGGTCCGCTTCGGCAAGGGGACCATACGTCCCGCGCCTGTCTTGGTTCCCTCTTTCAAACCCGTCCTCCGTTCCCAGCTCTGCGAGACGGTGAGGTAATCGGGTTGCACCGCTCCTACTGCAAGCGCTTGCAGCTCCCCCATGCGAAGGCCGGTCGAAGCGGCGGTGAGGTTCAGCACGAAGTGTTTGCGGTCTCCTGCCCAGACCTTGGCGAACCGCTTCTCGTCGAAAAGCGCGCGTATCTCCGCGCCGGTGAGAATGCCCCGCTCCGCCGGCGTCTCTGCAAGGCCGGTGATGAACGCGGAGGGATCCCGGGCAATCACCCCTTGCCGCGTTGCTTCCTTGAGCATCACCTTCAAGCACCGCAGCGCGTGATTGATCGTCGAGGGCGAGAGCTTCCCGCGTCGTAGCGCCATGAGCCATTGTTCGATCTGCCGGGGCGTAATAAGCGTGATCTTGTGGTCTCGGAAGTAGGGGAGCAGATGATTTTCAAGGTGACCGCGCATGACCACGAGGTAAGTCGCGGTGAGCCGGTGACCACGGGCGAGCCGTCCTTGTACGTAGTCGTGATCCTCAGTCCACCAGTCCTCGGCGTAGCGCGAGAAAATGAAGCGCTGCCGTGTGGTTGCCTCGCCTCTCTTTAGCCTTGCCGCTGCCCAAGCCCGCGCAGCCGTCTTGGATGATTGCCCGGTGGACTGCCAGGAGAGCAGGCTGCCGTCTTCTGCGCGGAAACGAGCGTAGAACATCGGCTTCCTGTCGATCCCCTTTCTGAGAACTATTTGAAATGGGCTTGCGTGTCTCGGCATTTGCTCCTCCCCGCCTTCGGGATGAAGCGGCTTTTCGCTCGTAGAGGTACCCATATAGGTACCCGGGAGCATGAACGGAAAGTGGTCAATTCAAGGCTTGCTCACAACTCTTTACTCGAATGAGAGTTACGATTGCCCGGAAGAGGACTT
>PMDT01000241.1 GCA_003154555.1 Spirochaetaceae bacterium | reverse complement strand
CCGCCTGGTAGAGCTGGGGGGTCATCTTGAGCTTCTGCACCTGTTTCAGGACAGGTCTCTGGGACTGCACGCTCACCTCCGCCTAGAGTGTGAGCCACGCCCGGGGGATTTGTCAACTTTGCCCACGTGACCGATCGCGCCGCCTTCTGCGGCGAATGTCGCCAACTCCGCCAGGAGCGGAAGGGAGCGACGGAGCGGCTTGCGCGCTGGGTCCAGATCGCGCGGGGGGGAGTCGGAAGGAATCAAGGCTCGATGAACCTGGGTATGGATCCTCGAATGGCACCCTTGTGGAACCGCAGCGCGCCCGCGGCAAGAGCTTCTGCCGCCCGCCCCGGGTCTCCCTGGAACAGCTTCCCTTCTGCATCGAGGACACAGGTTCCGACCTGCTCAGTCGGCAGCGCGGCGACAATGGAACGCGCCTCGACGAGCATTTTCTTCCATCGCGCGGAGAGATCCGCGGCATCCGGCGGGCGGCCTTCGAAAGACAGGCTGTCAAACTCGACCTGGGTGTAGCGCGCTGACCGGCCCGCTTCACCCACGATCAGCGAAGGGTTCGTGCCTGGATCCTTCCCGCTCGCCGCCCAGCAGAGGTATCCAAGATTCTGGATGCGATCGTGGCAGGCAATGAGGTCGATCCAGTCCCGCGGCTCCAGCCTGCCGATGAGGGCCAGCGCTTTGTTCGTCGCCAGGTCAAAAGGGTGGAGAGTCGGAAGGGCGGATGCGTTCCGAACCAGCGGGAAGAAGCGGAACGCGCTGTCGACCGCCCACTGCACGACAGCGGCGGATCCGCCCTTGCGCACGAATGCCTCGACGAAGGTCGGGAACAGCCTCCTTACCTCGATGCCGTAGCCTCCTTCCGCGAGGATCCGGCGATCGTCTTCCCACGTGGCAAGAAGCGCTTCCTGCGAGTCGTGGAACAGGTCGATGTCTCGGGAGAGGCGCGGCGAACCAGTTGCCACGGTCAAGGCCGCCCCACCGGCGAGATAACTCTCCTGCCGCTCGATGCGGAAGGTCGCCAGACGCGCTAGGATGCCGCGTTGATGGTCTGTGAGAGCCATGTCCGAAGCGATCGAGCTTCTGCCCACGCCTGGCGGTCGCCGTGCAGCTCTATCTCTGCGAGCGCGCGGTCCACCTCTGCAGCGGATCGGGGGAAAAAGTCTTCCCGCATGAACCACAGGCACTGGAGCCTGTTGGTTTCCACGAGACGATCTACCGCCTCCAGGATCTCCTGCGGGATCGGATTCGTGCCGTGATCCATGAGATCAAGGGTAGGGAGGTTCGAACGAGGAGTCAAGCGGCCGGTCGTTGGCGGTGAAGGTTCAGGGCGCGTCCGGCAGCGTCGTCCAGCGAGCGATGTTCTTGGGCGTGGGCTTGCCCAGCACCTTGACCGCACTGGGACGCCCTGCCGGCGGCAAGCGCCGGCAGGGTTGGCGTTGGCCCGTCGAACCGCGGCCCGCGTCGGTTTCGGGTTATCTCCCCGCGGATGCGGTCACCGCGACCTTCTGCACCGTGGGCGCGCGGAAGCCGCGGGCGAGCTCCTCCTTGACCGCGCGGAAGCCTGACTCGCAGATCTCCAGCGTGCGCGCCAGGTCCTTCTCTGTATGGGAGGCGCATACGAACCAGTGATGGCTCGGGTGGAGGAGCAGTCCGCGCCGCGTCGTCTCGCGGTAGAACACGTATTTCGCGGCATCCATGACCTCGGGATCAGAATATGTAAAGACCATGAAGGGCATGGGAGCCACGCCGATGGTCCTGGCTTCGATTCCATGATCCCCGGCCAGTCGGTCCAGGCCCTCCTTCAGGCCCTGGCCGATCTTCCACAGGTGGGGGATCGTTTTGGTGTCGCGCAGCTTCTTGATCGTCGCGACCGCGGCCGCCATCTCGATCGAATTCGTGAAGAATGTCGAGGAGACGTAGGTCTTCGACAGCTGCTCCAGCAGATCCTTTTTCCCGGCCAGCGCGGAGACGGCGTAGCCGTTGGACATGGCCTTGCTGAAGGTGGCCAGGTCCGGGGTCACATTATAGTATTCCTGGGCGCCTCCCATTGCCAGGTGGAAGCCGGAGCGCATCTCGTCCAGTATGAACAGTGCACCGTTTTGGTGCGCCAGGTTCTTCACCCCTTCCAGGAAGCCGGGCTTGGGCTCCTCAATCTCAAGGGGCATCATGATGACGCAGGCGATCTGGTCCTGGTTTTTCTTGAAAACGTCCTCAACGGAGTTCAGATCATTGTAGCGGAATGTCAGGACATCGTCGCGGATGTAGCGTGGGATCCCCGGCTCGCGGAGGCAGCACCAATCGTGCCACCCGTTGTATCCCCAGCGCACGACCTTGTTCCTGCCGGTGGCGATGCGGGAGATCCTGACCGCGGCTGTCGTCGTGTCGGACCCCGTCTTGAAGAAATGGACCATCTGCGCGCAGGGGATCGTCTTCACGAGGAGCTCGGCGAGCTCGTTCTGCACGGGGCTCGTGAGGGGGAAGGAGAAGCCGTCGCGGATCTCGCGCATCGCCGCGGCGTCCACGTCGGGATCGCAGTAGCCAAGCACGATGATCCCGTAGGCAAGAATCCAGTCAAGGAACTTGTTGCCGTCCACGTCCCACAGGTACGCCCCCTTGCCGCGGGCGGCGTAGATGGGGTACTCGCCCGGGATGAGCGTATTGGGCGCCTTGCCCTGGGTTGTTCCGCCGGAGACGATCTCCAGCGCGCGTGAGAAAAGTTTTTCGGATTCCTTGAAAGAGAGAGGCGGTGCCAGTGTGCTGTAGCTCATGTGTGCTACCTCCTGTGTTTGATCGGATCCGGTCCCGGATCCAGCGGGGATCATATTCAACAGTCATGGAGGCGTCAACTGATAACGATTATTAATGAATGTCCAGCGTGTTTGACAACCAGCGCGACCAGCGACTACTATGCGGAGCACGTCAAAGGAGAATGAGCGTATGCTCGTCAACACGGCAAAGCAGAAGATGCTCCAGGGAAAGCCCGCATATGGTTTCGGGCTGGGACTGGGCTCGCCCATCGTCGCGGAGATTGTCAGTCGCGCAGGTCCGGACTTCGTCATGGTCGACAACCAGCACGGGTCCTGGGGGCCCGATTCCACGCTGGCCGCCCTCATCGCGATCCACGGCAGCCCCGCGACACCCATGGCCCGGGTCGCGCGCAATGACTACACGATGATCGGCCGGCTCCTGGATGAGGGGATGCTCGGGATCATCGTGCCCATGGTCCACACGGCCGAAGACGCCCAGGCGGCCGCCTCCGCGTGTCGGTTCCCGCCCCGCGGCGGGCGCTCCTGGGGCTGGGCCCGTGCGGGGTTGTACGGTGAGGACTACACCGATCGGATCGACGAGCAGGTATTCCTTGCTGTCCAGATCGAAAGCGCCCAGGCGGTCAGGAACGCGGAGGCAATCATGGCGACGCCCGGTGTGGATGGCTGCTGGGTCGGTCCGAGCGACATGGCATTGTCCATGGGCATACACCCGCGGGATCGGTTCACGAATGATCAACATGCCCGCAACCTGGAACAGGTCGTCGTTGCCTGCCGCAATACAGGAAAGATTCCCGGCATTTCCGCAACGGATCCATCTGATGCGCTGGTGCGGACCGCACAGGGCTACCAGTTTATCGTCGCCTGCAGCGATCATGCCTTTCTTCTGAACGGCATCGCCGCGGCATGGAAAACCCTGCGCGGCTGAATCTCATTGCCGAAAGGATGCCCTACTTCGATTTCCTTCTGGCTTTGATCCCGTACCGCCCGATGCCCCCTTTCAGCCGCGGATCGAGGATATCCCGCAGGGCATCGCCGAACATGTTGACGGCATACACCGTGATGCTCAGGGCGAGTCCGGGCCAGACGGCCATCCAGGGGTTGATGAACATGTACGAGCGGCCGCTCCCGCTCAGCATGCCCCCCCAGCTTGCCGCGGGGGCAGGGATGCCGAACCCGAGGAAGCTCAGCCCGGCCTCGGACAGGATCGTGTAGGGCACCAGCGTGCTGTAGAGAATGATGATGGGTGCCATGATGTTGGGGAGGATGTGTCGGAACAGGACGCGCGAGGTAGGGCTTCCAATGGCAACGGCCGCCTCCACGTAGATGTTCTCCTTGGCGCTCATCGTGGCGCCTCGAATGATCCTCGTGGAGGCAACCCCGCAGCTGATTCCCAGGACAACGATCACGGGCACCATCCCGGGGCCGGTGATGGAGATGAGGACCATGAGGATGAGGATGCCCGGGAAGCACAGCCAGCCGTCGATGAACCTCTGCACGATCAGGTCGAACGCGCCGCCCAGATACCCGCAGAGCATGCCGAGGATGGTTGCAATGATCGTTGCCATCGTCGTGGAGGCCAGCCCCACGATTACCGAAGTGCGCGCTCCGTAGATGATGCGCGTGAGAAGATCCCGTCCCAGTTTGTCCGTTCCCAGAAGGTGTTGGGGCGAAGGACCCATGAGAGAGGAGCCGGCTCCAATCTGATTCATGCCGTACGGAGCGAGGAAGTTCGCGAAGATGCCGGTAAGGAGAAGGAGCAGGGTGAAGACGCCGCCCACGACGCCCAGGGGCTTCTCCTTCAGCAGCCTTTTGAAGAATTCGCCCAGCCGGGAGTGATCCTTCGCTTCCGCTGCCCCGTCCGGGGTGCTCTCTGCACTATCGCCTGCCACGCTCTTCTCCCCCTACTTGTACCTGATCCTTGGATCGATGAAGCTGTACGTCAGGTCGACGATCAGGTTGATCAGGACCATGCCCAGCCCGAAAAACAGCATGATGCCCATGATCATCGTGTAGTCCCGGTAGCTGACCGCTTCAATGAGGAGGCGTCCCAGGCCCGGCAGGTTGAATATCTGCTCGATGATGACCACTCCCCCCACGACGATGGGCACCTGGAGCCCGATAAGGATGACGACGGGGATGAGGGCGTTTTTCAGGGCATGCCGCATGACGACCGCCCTCTCCTTGAGCCCCTTTGCCCAGGCCGTCCTGACGTAGTCCTGCCGAAGGACCTCGAGCATCATGGAGCGGGTCATGCGCATGACCACCCCCGCGATCTCCATGCCCACGACGATCGCCGGGATGATGAACATCTTCAGGTTGCCGATCGGGTCATCCTTGAAATGGATGAGCATCAGGGGGGGCGACCATCCCCACCACACCGAGGGGAACACGATGACCATGGTCGCGACCCAGAAGCTGGGCACGGCCATGANNGGAGACGCCAAAGTCGCCGTGGATGAGGATGTTCCCGATCCAGCGTGCATACTGAACGTAGATGGGCACATCCAGTCCGAGCGATCGCGCAACGGTCTCCCTGTTGAAGGGATGGCCGAACTGGGCCATCTGGCCGGCGATCAGGTCCACGATGTCACCGGGAATGAGCCGTATGACCACAAAGACAAGGAGGCTGGCAAGGAGAAGGGTGGGGAAGATCAGGAGCACTCTTCGGATGATGTAGTCGCGCACGCTGTCTTTCTCCTGCCTGAAAATGTATTGAATGCATATAACACGGTGGATGCGCTTTGACAAGCTTGCATCGGACACTCGAAAAAAAAGGGGGGCGCAAAGCCCCCCTTTTGAGTCTGTTCTTCCTAGAATCCCATCTGTTTCTTCACGTTCGGGTCGATCCACAGGCGCTCGAGCATGGGGTTGTGATCCATGAATCCCGCGCTGATCTCCCCGTAGTAGTTCTTCACCCACGGCCACGCATAGGCGTCCTGGGAGTGAACCGCCGTCGGGATCATGGTCGCAGCTTCGAGGAGCTTGACCGCCATCTGCTTTTTCAGAGCAAGGGCCTTCTTGGCATCGCGCTCGGCGAACGCCTGGTTATACATGTTCGTATAGTCGTCGTTCACCCAGGCGGACGTGTTTTCCTCGTGACCCTTTACTCCCAAAGCCATCTCCACGCCCGCGGTTCCGTAGCCCCTGCCTACCAGCATGCTGTCTGTATACGCATGGCCGTAGGTAAGGTTGGTCATCACCGCGGGTTCGACCGGCTTCAAAGTGACCGTGACGCCGATTTTTCCCCACATGTCGACGATCATGGACGCGATGTCCTGTGACATGTTCCCCACGTCGGAGGGATTGTAGGTCATCTCGATCTTGAAGCCATTGGGATATCCGGCATCGGCGAGCATCTTCTTGGCCTTTGTCGGGTCATACGTGAACAGCTGCTTCGTGGTCGCGGGCATCTGGTCGATGGGCACGTAGAGTGCGGCTCCCTTGACCAGCGGGTTGATGTCGTAGTTGCCCTTGCCCCATGCGTTCAGGCCGATGGTGTTCAGGTCCGTTCCGATCATCAGGGCCTGGCGCACGTTCACGTCCTTGAAATACTGGGACGTCGAGGTCTGGAGCGCCACCACCAGGGACCCTTCGGTCAGGTAGGAGAATCGCATGAGAGCCTTGCTGGTCGAGGCCAGGGTGTCCGCGTATCTCGGGGGCACCACCGTGTCCCAGTCGACCTTTCCCGTGCGCAGGGAGGCGATCTGTGTCGCCTCATCTGCGATAATGGGCCAGACCATCTTGTCGATGAACGGGGACTGGTACTGCTTCCCGTTGATCGTCACCTTGCGCCAGTAGTTCGGGTTCTTCAGATAGGTCGCGTGGTCGCCCCGGACATACTCGGCCAGTGTGAACGGCCCGGTGCCCACAATGTTCTTCCAGTCCGAGGCGCCGCCGGGGGCTTCCACCACTTCCCTGGCGAAGGGCTGCATGAACGCGGAGGCCAGCCACCAGGACCAGTCGGCGTAATACTTCTTGAACTTGACGACCCACGTGTACTTGTCCGGCGCGCTCGTCTCCGCCACCCAGTCCCAGAGCTGTCCCTTGTTGGCGCTGGTCTGCATCCTCTTCAGGTGGTACACGAAGTCATCGGCCACGAACTCCCTGGGCTTCATGACGTTGGGATTCACGCTGATGCCGGAGTACATGACGCCGTGACGGACGTGGAAGGTGAGGGTCAGGGGGTCAGTCCATTCCCAGCTTTGCACAAGGTCGCCCGTGTAGAACGACTCGTCGACCCAGCCGGGGTTCGTGAACCCGAAGGTCTTGTCGCCTCTCGGTCCGAACTTTTCGATATCTCCTTCGATCGCCTGCCCCATCACGGGGACACCATAGGTGATGATCCACGGGCCCGCAGCCTTCACCGGGTCCCAGTCTGGCGGCTCGTAGGAATTCGCGTTGGCAAGATGAAGCATGGTGAGCGTCCCGCCGTAGATCGGGGTGCCCGTCGTTGCCGAAGTGGCCGTCGTCTCCGTCCCGCCTTTGGCAAAGCAGGCCGTCGCTACCAGAGCCAACACCAGTATCAGGAAAAGCGCTTTGGTCTTCATGATACTCCTCCTCCTTGGTTATTTGAAAGGGAGACGCAATCATCTTTCTTTTTGGGTGGCAATACCTCCTTCAATCTCATACGATAACAGTTTGCATTGCGCGCTGTCAATTGAAAATTGTCAACTGTCAACAAAAGCTGCAGGAATTACCCGACAGCTCTTTCGCCTGGCGTGAACGCTGCGCCGTTCATCGCAAGAAAGCTTGATCAATTGACCGCCCTGGCAGCTTCTCTGGATTGTCCCTTGCCGCCAGGTATACTATCCTCTGCCACGTCGAACGGGAAAGGAGGGTAGGAGTTGTTCAGCCCGGTTCTTCGGACAAAGGGAGACACACGGATGGTCTACTCAACCTCCATAGGTTTCAGGATCACCTTTCTCGGCGTTCTTCTCATCATACTCCTGAGCATCGCCAGCGTCCCGGAAGGCTCGTTCGTTTCGAGGCTGAACGCGGTCTCTGTCACCCTCATAGGGCTATGCCTGTTCGCTTCCCTCTACCTGGAGCGATGGGTCTTTGACAGGAAGGCCAACCTGTTCGAAAAGAACGTGGGAATCCTTCCCCTCTACTGGAGGAGAAAAACACCGCTGGATGCCCTGCAGAAGGTGGTCTTCCACGAGGCCGGGCCAAAGACCGACGATCGGCCGCGGCTGCTCGGCCGGGTGCCAGGAAGGATCGCGGTGCTGTTCGTGGTGGACCGGGATGCCAGGAGCTATCGGTTGGATACGGCCAGGGGCGGGGCCGTCCGCGAGATGCGAAGGTCGGCGGAGAGATTGTCGGCTTTCTGCTCGATCCCTCTGGAGGACAACGCCGAGGATTCGCAGTCGGAGGCTGGCCCTTGAGCGCCGGGGATCCAGGCAACGCGGAACGCGATCGAAAGGAGTGAACGAGAGTTGAGCAGGGCGAAGAGGAACGGATCGGAGCCGGCACGGCAGAGCCGCCGCCCGGCACGTGCCAGGGTGGTCCGAAGGACCATCATCGTCGTGGCGGCCATCGTCGTGGTCGTCGGAACGATCGCCGGGGTCGCGATCTACGACGATCGCGTCAAGCCCTTCAGGACGACGGTCCTGCAGGTGGACGGCGCCTCCGTCAGGATGGACTACTTCCTGAAACGGGTTGCCATTTCCAGGCAAGAGCCGATCAACGTCCTGCAGATGCTCGCCCGGGAGGAGATGCTCAAAGAGGAGGCCCCAAAGCCCCCCTACAACATCACCGTCACTGCCCAGGAGATCGACCAGTACGCCAGGAGCCTGGCGCGGGGCAATGAGGCGACGATCGGCGAGAGCGAGTACAAGGAGTGGTACCGGCAGCAGCTCAATGAAAGCCGTCTCACCGATGCCGAGTTCAAGGAGCTCCTGAAGACTTCGCTGCTGACCCGGAAGATGACCGATTATCTCGGTCGGAGAGTGTCCCCAGCCGCCGACCAGATCTTTCTGAACATGATCACCGTGACGGACGCCACGGTCGGTGCCGAGGTGAAGAAGAAATACGATGCCGGGCAGGACTTCGCGTCCCTGGCGCGGGAGTATTCCACCGACCCGCAGCTCAGGCAAAACGGGGGTAGGGCCGGATGGTTTCCCCGGGGCGTGCTCCAGGGAGGGCTGGATTCCGTCGCCTTCAAGCTCAAGATCCTCGAATTGAG
>PMDT01000098.1 GCA_003154555.1 Spirochaetaceae bacterium | reverse complement strand
GCTCACCTGCGTCACGGGCGTGAGCGGAAGCGGCAAGAGCACGCTCGTGCGCAACATCCTCTATGAAAACGTGCGCCACCTGCTCGCCGGGAAGCGACGCACCCGGACAGGCGCCGCGCGGGCGGATGTTCCCCTGCATGGATGCGCAGGGCTCGATGGCTGGCAAGTCATCACGCGCGCGCTGGAGGTGGACCAGACGCCGATCGGGAAGACCCCACGATCATGCCCGGCAACATACGTGGGCATCTGGGACGATATCAGGAAGCTTTTCGCCGCCACCTCGGAGGCGCGCCTGCGCGGCTACACAGGGAGCCGGTTCTCCTTCAACGTCAAGGGCGGCCGNNAGGGCGTGAAGAAGATCGAGATGAGCTTCCTGCCCGACGTCACCGTGCCCTGCGATGCCTGCCGCGGCGCGCGGTTCAACGCGGAGACCCTTGCGGTCCGTTTCAGGGACAAGAGCATCGCGGATGTGCTGGCCATGAGCGTGGACGAGGCGGTGGCATACTTCGACTTTCACCCCGGCATCCGCCACGCGCTGCGCCTCCTCCAGCAGGTCGGGCTGGGCTATCTCACGCTCGGTCAGCAGAGCCCGTCGCTGAGCGGCGGCGAAGCGCAGCGCATCAAGCTGGTCACGGAGCTTGCCAAGGCGCGCGTGCCGGAAGAGGGGGTCGCCTTGTCGACGGCGGCTGGCGCAGAAAGCGCCGGCCCGCGCGGACGATTCGCGCAGCAGCCGCTGCGCTCGCTGTACGTCCTGGACGAGCCGACCATCGGGCTGCACATGGCAGACGTGGAAAAGCTGATCCGTGTGCTGCATCGGCTCGTGGATGCCGGCAACACCGTTGTTGTCATCGAGCACAATCTCGACATCATCGCGGAGGCGGACTGGATCATCGACCTGGGGCCGGAAGGCGGCGACGGGGGCGGCAGGATCGTGGCGCAGGGTACCCCCGCGCAGGTGGCGCGCGTGCGGTCAGGGTCCTACACGGCGCGCTTCCTTGCGGGATTCCTCAAGCAGCGGGCAAGCTGAAAGTGCCGGCCAGGACGAGGCGCCGCGCGCGCCGTCCTGCGGCTATTTCTTCTCCATGAGCTCTTCGAGCTGGAAGGCATGCCTCTGCGGATGCATGGCGGCGTGCTCGAGCATTCCCTCCAGGCTCATGTCTTCGCCCCACCGGGATTTGTGGATGGCCGCGAATCGCTCCTCCTCCACGTCGACCAGCGGTAATCTCCATCGCCCAAGCAGATGCTCGATGTAGCGGTCGGCCTCCGCCTCCACCTTGTCGGGAGCCGGGGGCTCGTCGATACCGGGGTCGGGCAGGCCGAGCTTTTCGCAGAGCCACGTCATGTAGCCCCGCGACGCTTTCAGCCCGTGCATGAGCAGGGTCTGGAGGGATGCATAGCTGGGATCGGTTGTGTCGGGAAGCCTTACGCCGGCCGCCCGGGCGCGTCGCCACGTTGCCAGGTAGCCGCGAAGGGCGCGCTCGTGCAGCAGCACGAGGGCCCGCGCACCGCGGTAACGGTAGTGGGAAAGGTCTGCTGCGGACATGCCCGTTTGTAGCATCCGTACGGCCGCGTGCTCAAGGTGCCGGCGCCTGCTCCCGCGCTCGTCGACCATTGTCTACCGCGCCGCGAGGACCCCCAGCTTCAGGAGGCCGTCGTAAACGAATTGCACGGAAAGCCCCGTGAGCACGATGCCCATGATGCGCTCGATCACCGACACGCCGGTCTTGCCCAGCACGCGGAGAAAGAAACTGCTGAGGAGCATGGTGAGCGCGGCAAAGGCGAGTGCGAGGGCAACGGAGCCCACGAGCGCGGGAAGGATGAACCCGGGTGATCGGTCCTCGCTCACGTAGAGGAGCACGGTCGTGATGGCGCCGGGCCCGGCAAGCATCGGGATGGCCAGGGGGAAGATGGAGACGTCGCCCCTTTCCTCGTCCCCCTCCGTGCCGGACGTTTTTGTCCTTCCCTGGCGCCCCAGGAGCAGGTCGATGGAGATGATGAACATGAGGATGCCGCCGGCGATGAAGAAGGATCCGGGCTGGATGCCGAGGAAGCGCAGGATNNGAAGCTGCCCGTGAGCGAGATGAAGACAGGGACGATTCCGAAGGGATCGACGACGATGAAGACGGCGAGGAAGATCGTGAAGAGCTCACTGGCGACCGACATTCCGCGCCCACTGTAGCACGCGCGTTGCGCCGGGTGAAGGTACTCAGGGCTCCCCGTGGACGAATGCGCCGCCGACCATTGTCGCCCGCACGGGCGCGGCGCGGATCTCGTGCGGATCGATGGAGAAGATGTCCGCTGAAAGAATCGTAAGGTCGGCGAGCTTGCCCGGCTGTATCGATCCCAGGCTTGCCTCGCGCCCCGCGGCGTACGCCGCTCCCTGCGTGTAAGCGTGTACGGCCTGGGCGACGCTCACACGCTGCGCGGGTCTCCAGCCGTCGGGGCCGGGGCTGCCGTCCGCGCGCCGGCGCGTCACCGCGGCGTGAATGCCGGCAAGGGGATCGGGAGACTCCACGGGACAGTCCGACCCGAATGCCAGCGCCGCGCCGCTGTCCAGGAGGGACTTCCACGCATAGGCGCTCGCGCACCGTGCGCCCCAGTAGCGCTCCGCGATGAGCATGTCCGAGGTGGCATGCAGGGGCTGCATCGATGCGACGATGCCCAGCCTGCCCAGGCGCGCGATGTCGTCGGGGTGCAGGAGCTGCACGTGCTCGATGCGGTTGCGCGCCCGGGGCGCCCCGGCGCTCGACACGGCACCTTCCGATGCGCGCTCGTACGCGTCGAGCACGACGTGACAGGCCGCGTCCCCGATGGCATGGATGGCGCACCAGATGCCAGCGGCATTTGCGCGGCTGATGTCGGCCACCATTTCCTCTTCCGTCAGCCGCCCGATGCCGGTCGACCAGCTTCCCTCAAAGGGGGCGAGCATCCATGCCGTCTGCGGCCCCAGCGCGCCGTCGGCGAACATCTTCACGGAGCCGACGGTGAGAAGGTCATCACCGAAACCCGTGCGCAGCCCGAGGGTGAGCGCGGCGCCAAGGTCCTCCTGTGGAATGCCTTTCACCACGCGGAGCTGAAGCTCCCCGCGCGCGCGCAGCTCCTGAAACGCGTGCATTGCCAAGGACCGGTCGAAATCGTGAATGCCGGTGAGACCGAGGCGATGCACCGCGGCCTGCGCGGCGCGCATCATGCCGGCAAGCTCCGCCGCCGAGGGAAGCGGGATCGCTGCCTGGACCATGTCCATCGCGTTTTCCAGCAGGATGCCCGACGGCAGGCCATCCCTGCCGTGCGCGATCTTTCCCCCCTCGGGGTCAGGCGTGTCCAGCCCGATGCCCGCCTTCTGGAGCGCAAGCGAATTGGCCCACAGTGCATGCCCGCTCTTGGCCTGCAACGCCACGGGATTCCGCGGCGCCGCCTTGTCCAGCGGCCGAAGATCCGGAAGCGCCCCCGCGCCCCAGACATTGTGGTTCCACCCGGTCCCCGTGATCCACGCTCCGGGCGGCACGGATTCGGCGCGGGCGCGAACGCGCGCCATTGCCTCATCCAGGGTCGGCGTTTCCACGTCCACCGCGTGCAGGGATTCGGCGTACCAGCGGAAATGAAGGTGGGAGTCGGTGAGGCCCGGCAGGACGCAGGCGCCCCGGAGATCTATCGTCCGCGGCGTCCCCGCGCACGCGCCCCGCGCGGAAGCGTCATCGCCCACGGCAAGGAATCGTCCGTCCCGGATGGCAATGGCTGTCGCACGCGGCCGGGCAGGATCCATCGTATGGACGGTGCCGTTGACCAGGAGAAGATCGGGCATCTACAGGATATGCTCGTAGACCCGGTACTTGCGATACGGCTTGCCGCCGAGCTTCAGCGCGGTATTGGTCATGGCGGTGTTGTCCTCTTCCACCCACGACATCTCCGCGGCCGTGTAGCCCTTCGGGACGCCATTCTTGTAGCTGTAATAATAGAAGGCAAGGTCGATGCCCCGGTTCCTGTAATCCTTCAGGACGCCCATGCTGAGCGTCCGCACCAGGTGCGTATGCCGCTTCGCCGTGAGCAGGTGGAAGATCCCGAAGGGGAGAAGCCGGCCGCGGGCCGCCTTGTAGCCGACGTTGAAGTCCGGCATGGTGAGAGACACGCCCACGGGCTTCCCGTCCACCTCGGCAAAGAAGACGAGGTCGGGATCCAGGGCCATCTTCAGGTCCTTGGCGACCATCGCCATTTCCGGCGGGGTCATGGGCGTGAAAACGGCGTTCACCTGCTCGAACTGGTTGTACAGCTCCTGGAACTTGTCGTACTCCCGGGCGAAATCCTTCATGTTGAGGGTGCGGATCTTGAATCCCCCCTTGGCCTCCACCCGGGGCATGATTCGCGCAAGACGCTCTGGGATCTCGGGGTTGTCCATCATCCAGGCGACCAGGTCCTTCCACTTGGAATTGCCGCTGGCCTGGATGATTGCGTCGTAGTAGGGCCCGTTGTACGGCATCATGATTGCGGGCGATCCTTCGAAGCCCTCTATCTGGGTGCCGATGAAATCGTTGGCATTCGGCGTCATGGGACCGATGATGCGCACGCAGCCTCGTTCCCGTGCCCATGCGAAAGCGGCGTCGAACAAGGCGCGGGCAACGGCCGGGTCGTTGATGCAATCGAACCAGCCCCAGTACGCGGCCTTCTCGTGGTGCGTTTCTTCCCAGATCGTGTCGTGGATGGCAGCGATCCTGCCCGCGACCTTCCCGTCCTTGCGGGCAAGAAAGTATTCCCCGGCAGCGTGCTGCCAGAAGGGGTGACGGTTCCTGTCCAGCTTCTTGAAATCGTCCGAGCGAAGCTGGGGCACCCAGTAGGGATCATTCCTGTAGAGCGTGTGAGGGAGCTGCACGAACTCTTTGAGCTGCTTTTTCGTCGCGACCCGTTCAATGGTGACCGGCATCCGCGTCCCCTTTCATGTCGAGGAGTGTGTCATGAAGGTACGTGGGGCGCCGGAAGGTGTCAAGACGACGGGGCGATCGTTTCCATCTCCCGATCTTCTCGATTCAGCTCTTCGGCTCAGTGCGACCGGCGCTTCTCCTCGAGCATTTTTCGGTTCGCGTGGAGGAACTCCAGCATGTACTGCTGGATGTCGCCGAAATACTCTTTCTGCAGGCGGGTCCCTGCGCGCGTGATGTAGCGGTAATGCCAGCTTTCGTGCCGGTAGCCGGTCACGGACTCGAAGCCGTCGGGGTACGACAGGGAGAAGCCGTATTCCTCCGCATGAAGGGCAAGCCATTTCCCCGCGCGGGTCGCGGCGAATGCGTCAGTGATGGATCCGAAGTCGACGGCCGTGCCGAGCTGGTGCTGCGAATACCCGGGATGCGCGGATTCGCGGTCCGCCGCGGCCTGGCCGTAGGTCTCCACCTCGCGCCGGTAGACCGACTGCTGATCCTCGTATGATCTGTACCCCGAGGAGAATAGGAGGGTCACACCATCCGCCGTGGCTGCCCGGGACATCTGCACGGCAGCATCCATGATGGCCTTGCGGAGCGTGACGTCCCGGCGGCTGACGCTCAACGAATAGTCAGCGGGGGAGACGAGGTCGGGCGGAACGTAGTCAGGCGGAAGAGCGTGCGCCTTGTCAACGAGGAGAAAGAAGTCGGGTCTTTCATCCAGCGCGCGCGCAACGAGCTGAAAAAAGCCCTCCGTGTCCGCGAGGATCCGCTCCTGGACCGATTTCGGCAGCGGCTGAATCATCGCCGTCACGTCGCGGGAGGAGAGGGCGAATCCCGAGCTGATCCGGGCGCCGGATGCGTGCGCGGTCGAAGGAAGAAGCAGAACCGCGCCGACAAGAAGAATCACGCGTACTTGCGGGTGCACGGTTCATTATCGGCGGCAACGGCCGGCTCAGGAGAGCTCAGTCCTGCAGCCGCTCCGCGAGCTCCCGGGGCATGCCATCCAGCACCGGCCGGTCGAACTGCTCGACGAGGTGCTCCTTGCCCAGGGGATCGAGCAGGTGTCCCGACTTCTCCTTCTTCGTCTCCAGGTAAAAACGGTTGAACTGGTTTGGGGCCATGATGTGCGGGATACGCCCTGAAATCTTCACCCCGAGCTTTTCCAGGCCGCCGATCTTCTTCGGATTGTTCGTCATGAGCTGGATCGATTTGAGCTTGAGGCTGAATATCATGTGCGCGGCGACGCTGTAGTCCCGCTCGTCGTCCTTGAATCCCAGCGCGAGGTTGGCCTCCACGGTGTCCATGCCGTGGTCCTGCAGGCCGTAGGCCCGGATCTTGTTCAGGAACCCGATGCCGCGCCCCTCCTG
>PMDT01000313.1 GCA_003154555.1 Spirochaetaceae bacterium | reverse complement strand
GGACTGCGGCGCCTGCGGCGCGCCGTCCTGCGCCGCATTCGCGGAGGACGTGGTCATGGACCGCGCCGCAGCGGATGGCTGCCCGCACGCCGCGCCCGGGCGCTTTCAGAGGGAGGACGAGCGATGACGCTTAGCGACATGACGGCCCGGCTGGGCCTTGAGATTCTCACACCCGAGCTTGCGATTGAAGGTGCCGATGTGACCCGCGGGCATGCCTCGGACCTCCTGAGCGACGTGCNNTCCGATCTGCTGAGCGACGTGCTGGCCAACGCGCCGTCGGGTGGCGTGCTGATCACGATACAGGTCCACATGAATGTCGTGGCCGTCGCGCTGCATGCCGGTCTTGCCGCGGTGATCTTTGCGCATGGCATGAGGCCTGAAGAGTCCGTGCGGCGCAAGGCCGTGGAGGAAGGGCTGCCCCTGCTCGCGAGCACGGAATCCACATTCGATGTCGCGGGGAAACTGTACGCCCTCGGGCTCCGAGGAAAAGGTGACGAGGCGTGATGCAGAGAAGCCGGCGAGCGGCAGAGAGATGCGCGTGAATGCTGCGCCTGGCCGCCGACCTTCATATCCACACCGTGCTCTCTCCCTGCGCGTCGCGCGCCATGACGCCCGCGGCCATCGTGCGGGAAGCGGCGGCACGGGGCGTGGAGGTGATCGCCGTGTGTGATCACAACACCGCGGGCAATGTCACCGCTGTGGCCGCTGCCGCCGCCCGCATGGACCGCGGGCCGTTCGTCATTGCCGGCATCGAGATCACGACCTCGGAAGAGGTGCACGTGCTGGGATATTTTCCTTCGGCGGAGAGCGCCGTTGAGGCGGGCCGCGCCGTGACGGAGAGGCTGCCATTGTGGCGGCCGCTGACGTCCCGGACCGCCTCCGTGTCCCGCGGCCCGCGCGAACCGGACCAGCAGATCGTGGACGCGGAGGGGAACGTCACCGGCATCGAGGAGCGGATGCTCGCGGCAGCCAGCCCGTACTCTCTTTCTGAGACGGTGGACCTCATCCACTCGTGCGGCGGCCTGGCAATCGCCGCGCACATGGATCGCAGGAGCTTCAGCGTGCCGGGGCAGCTCGGCTTCCTGCCGCCCGACGTGCCATTCGACGGCCTGGAGATTTCCGCGGCAGGAGTGAGCCGGGGCTGCGAACGCGAGTTTGCCTGCCACGGAATCACGCTCATCAGCTCTTCGGACAGCCACTTTCCGACCGAGATCGGCACCGGCATCACGGCGCTGGACGTGGAGTCCATGAGCTTTGACGAGCTTGCCCTGGCGCTGCGCGGATCGTGCGGAAGAGGTTGCGCCATTGCGTGAGATCGCCCTGCACATCCTGGACCTGGTGGAAAACTCCATCCGCGCGGGTGCCGCGGTCATCGAGGTTTCGGTTGAAGAAGAGCCGGACCGGGACCTGCTCTGCGTAGCCGTGGAAGACGATGGTCCCGGTCTTCCCGTGCCGGGGGAGCGCGCGGCCGATCCCTTCTTCACCACCAAGGAAGGGAAGAAGACCGGCCTGGGCCTCAGCATGCTGAAGTTTCGCGCCGAACAGGCGGGCGGCAGCTTCTGCCTCTCGCGGTCCGCGCTCGGCGGTCTTGCCGTGCGCGCATCCATGCCGCTGTCCAACGTGGACAGGAGCCCGCTGGGTGACCTCGCCGCGACGATGGCATCCGTGGTCTGCACGAACCCGGACATCGAGCTGCGGTCCCGGCTGCGCGTCGGCAGCCGGGAGTGGTCGGTGAGCACGGCCGATATCGTGCGCGGCCTGCCCGTCGGGGGGCGCGGCGAGATCGTCGTCGCGCGGCGCATGAAAGAGCGAATTGCGGAGGGTCTTTCGGCCCTCCATGTTTCAGATTGATCAGATCGATCACGAAGGAAGGGAGAAGGACATGAACGAAAAAGAAGGACCCGGCGCTGTTCCCATCGCCTGCGCATGCGGGGAGAAGGCCACAGAGTCGGAGCTGTTGCGAAGGCTCGATGAGATCCTCGCCGAGTACCATGGGAAGCCCGGGGCGCTGATCCCGGTGCTCCAGCTTGCGCAGGGCATCTTCGGGTATCTGCCGGAGAATGTCCTGAAACACATTGCGCTGGACATGGGCAAGTCGTACAGCGAGGTGGCGGGAGTCGTGAGCTTCTACGCCTTCTTCGCCACGCACCCGCGCGGTCGTCACGTCGTGCGCGTGTGCCTGGGAACCGCCTGCTACGTGCGCGGCGGCAAGCAGGTGCTGGAGACAATGCGCAAGGAGCTTGGCATCGAGGTGGGCGAGACGTCGAAGGACGGCATGTTCAGCCTCGAGGTGGCGCGCTGTTTCGGCGCCTGCGGTCTTGCCCCTGCCATGTGCATCGATGAAGAGGTCTACAAGCGCGTCCGGCCGTCGAAGATCCGCGAGATTCTCGCCACCTACTACGCGCCTGCTGCAAAGAAATCAAGCGCGCGCAAGCCGGCGGCGGCAAAGCGCCCCGCGGCGACAAAACGGCCGGCGGCGAAGCGCCCCGTTGCGAAAAAGCACGCGGCGACACGCACCGCGAAGACAAACTCGCGGATTACCGCGAAGGGAGTAAAGGTCCATGGATAAGATACGCAGCCTTCAGGACATCCTTGACATCAAGGAACAGGCGCAGAAGAAGACGGCCCTCCGCGAGGACGGGTACACGATGTGCTTCACCGTGCACATGGGGACCTGCGGGATCGCAAGCGGCGCCCGCGAGGTCGTGAACGCGGTTGCGGCGGAGCTCGAATCCACGGGCCGCACTGATATCCGGCTTACGACGTCCGGTTGCATCGGCGCCTGCGAGCACGAGCCCGTGATGACCGTGGAGAAGCTGGGCGCACAGCCCGTGCTCTATGGGCACCTTGACGCGGCCAAGGCGCGGGAGGTTTTCCGCCAGACGCTGGCCGGCAAGTCCACGCCCGCCTACCTGGTGTATGTCGGCGCCGCGCCTTCAGACGCGCACGCGACGAAGAAAGGGGCACGCGCATGAGAACGACACGGATGCATCTGCTGATGTGCTTCGGCACCGGCTGCGTCTCCTCCGGTGCGGAAAAGGTCCGCGACGCGCTCGTGAAGGAGCTCGCCGCGCGTGGCCTCATGGACGACGTCGCCGTCGGCAACCTGTACGAAAGCCACGCTTCCCCGGACGGGGCGAACGGGCACGGCGAAGTTGCCGTTGTCCGCACCGGCTGCAACGGATTCTGCGCCTGCGGTCCGCTCATGGTCGTCTACCCCGGCGGGTACTTCTATCAGAAGCTCACGCCGGAAGACATGGCGGAGCTCGTGGATGAGCACGTCCTGAAGGGCAGGCCGGTGGAGCGCCTGATGTTCCACCACCCCGTCACCCAGGCGGTCATCCCTCACTACGCGGACATTCCCTTCTTTGCCCGGCAGAACCTGCGCGTCCTGCACAACAAGGGCAAGATCTCGGCAACGAGCATCGAGGAATACATCGGCCGCGGCGGCTATGTGGCTACGGCAAAGGCGCTTCTGGAGATGACGCCGCAGGGTCTTGTCGATGAGATGAAGAAATCCGGTCTGCGCGGTCGTGGCGGCGCGGGATTCCCNNGAAGGCGACCCCGGTGCCTTCATGGACAGGAGCGTCCTGGAGAGCGACCCGCATGCGGTGATCGAGGGCATGATCATCGGCGCGCGCGCAATCGGCGCGAACCAGGGCTACATCTACTGCCGCGCGGAATACCCGCTGGCCATCGAGCGTCTGAACCTGGCCATCGCCCAGTGCCGGGAACGCGGTCTCCTTGGCAAGGACATCCTGGGCACGGGCTTCGACTTCGACATCGATATCGCGCGCGGCTCGGGCGCGTTCGTCTGCGGCGAGGAAACCGCCCTCATGCGCTCCATCGAAGGCAAGCGCGGCGAGCCGCGTCCCCGGCCTCCGTTCCCCGCGGTTGCGGGGCTCTGGGAGAAGCCGACGGTCCTCAACAACGTGGAGACCCTGGCGAATGTGCCGCTCATCATTGCAAACGGAGCGGCGTGGTTCCGGTCCGTGGGAAATGAGAAGAGCCCGGGCACGAAGATATTCGCGCTCACCGGCAAAGTGAACAATGTCGGCCTCGTCGAGGTCAACATGGGAATCCCGCTGGGCGAGATCATCTACGACATCGGCGGCGGCATCCCGAACGGCAAGAAGTTCAA
>PMDT01000026.1:4845-17207 GCA_003154555.1 Spirochaetaceae bacterium | reverse complement strand
GACCGGCAGCTTCGTGCTGGTGGACATCGACGCGAAAAGACTCGAGCTCGCCCATCGCATCGGGGAAAAGATCGTCGCCGCCTCCGGCAGGCGCTGGACGGTGGAAGCCACGACCCGGCGGTCAAAGGTGCTGCCGGGGTGCGACTACGTCATCAACACCATCGAGGTGGCGGGGCTGCGCAACGTCCTCCACGACTATGACATCCCCCTGCGCTACGGGGTGGACCAGTGCATCGGGGATACCATCGGCCCCGGCGGCATCTTCAAGATGCTGCGCACCGGACCGGAGTGGCTCGCCATCCTGCACGACGTGGAAAGGCTCTGCCCTGCGGCGCTGGTGATGAACTACACCAACCCGATGTCGGCGATGACGCTTCTTGCCCACCGGGCAACCCGGCTCGCCGTCGTCGGTTTGTGTCATTCGGTCCAGGAGACCTCGCAGACGATCGCCTCCTACCTGGACGTGCCATTCGACGAATTGCGCTTCCGCTGCGCGGGCATCAATCACCTTGCCTGGTTCACCGAGCTTACCCATCGCGGGGAGGACATGTATCCACGCCTGTTCGCGCGTGCCGCGGATCCCGAGCTCTACGAGTTCGATCCCGTGCGCTTCGAAGTGATGAAGCATTTCGGCGCCTTTGTCACGGAATCCAGCGGTCACCTTTCGGAGTACCTGCCGTATTTTCGCAAGAGACCGGAGCTGGTCGCGAAGTACACGCGGCCCGGCTACCGCGGGGAGAGCGGCCTGTACGCAAAGAGCTGGCCGTCGTGGCGCAAGGCGGCGGACGACTCCATCCGCGATATCATCGACGGTCGGGCGCCGCTCACGCTCCAGCGCAGCGACGAGTACGCCTCCACGATCGTGGAGGGCATCGAGCTCGCAGAGGCCCGCGTCATCCATGGCAATGTCCGAAACACGGGCGGGCTGATCGCCAATCTCCCCGACTCGGCATGCGTGGAGCTGCCGGTGCTCGTCGATTCCACCGGCCTCCACCCGACGCGCTTCGGCGCACTGCCCGAGCAAATGGCCGCGCTGGACCGGACGCACATCTCGGTGCACGAGCTCATGGCGACAGCCGTGCTCGATCGCGACGCGCGGGCGGCGCGCCACGCCCTGCTGCTGGACCCGCTCACGGCCGCGGTCTGCTCAACCGACGAGATCGATGCGCTCTTCGACGAGATGTGGCAGGCGGAGCGCGCCGACCTGGGCTGGTTCGAATCCTGACGTCACGGGGGCGGTGCGGGTCCGCGCCCGACCTTGCGCGCAAGGTGCGCCAGGCGCTCGGGTAGAGACGGACTGTCGGCGACGGTATACTCGCACGGTGAGCGAACCCGCCTTCACCTGCATCGTCACCTCGAGCTTCGGACTGGAATCGCTCGTGCGCGCGGAGATCGATGCGCTGGGCGTAAGCGGCGCGCGCACGCTGGATCGCCGCGTCATCTTCACGGGCACCGCGCGGGACATCGCCCGCTGCAATATCTGCCTCCGCGTCGCCGACCGGGTGCTCATCGAGGCGACCGAGATCCCGGCGCCCGACTTCGACTCGCTGTACGAAGGAATACGCAGCCTGCCGTGGCGCGACCTGCTCGCGCGGGGCGCTGCCGTGACGGTGAACGCGCGCAGCGTAAAATCCCGGCTCTCGGCCATCCCCTCCATCCAGTCAGTCGCGAAAAGGGCGATCCTCGACGGGCTCACCGGCCGCCGCGCGCGCGCCACGGGCACGGGGGGAACCGGGCCGCATCATGACCGCGGCCCGCGCCTCCCGGAGACCGGGCCGTCGTATGATGTGGAGGTGATGCTGAACGCCGACCGCGCCTCCATTTGCCTGGATACGACCGGTCCGGGGCTCCACAAGCGCGGCTACCGAAAGGGAACCGGGGAGGCGCCCCTGCGGGAAAATCTCGCGGCAGGCCTGGTGGCGCTGTCGCGCTGGGAGCCGCCGCGGCCGTTCACCGACCCGATGTGCGGCGCGGGCACCATTCCGATCGAGGCGGCGCTGCGCGCGGCGGGGATCGCGCCAGGACAGGGAAGGGCATTCGCCGCCGAGCAGTGGCCGCTCATCCCCGGCCGCGCCTGGCAGGATGCGCGCGCGGAGGCCCGCGCACGGGAACACCGGGATGCGGACATCCACCTGGAGGCTTCCGACAGCGACCCGCGGATGGTGGCCCTGGCGCGGCGCAATGCCGAGGCGGCCGGCGTCGAAGGGCTTATTGGATTTCGCGTGGCGGACATCCAGGGCATGACACCCGCGGGTGAGCATGGCTGCATGATCTGCAACCCGCCGTACGGGGAGCGGCTCGGAGACGAGCGGGAAGTACAGGAACTTGCGCGCGCCCTGGCGGGCCTTTTTGAAAGGGCCTCCACCTGGTCGCTTTTTGTTCTCAGCGGACGCGAGGATTTCCAGAAACTTTTCGGCGCGCGCGCCGACCGCAATCGCAAGCTCTACAACGGCAATATCCGCTGCTGGTACTACCAGTACTACCGCCCGCTTCGGCCGCAGCGAGGGGACGCGCCGTCCGTGTCGCACCCGCATTGACTTTTCCGCGGCAACCCCCTAACGTGCCCAGCCGGGGATACGCCATGGCAGCAGTTCTCATTGTGGACCTTCCGGAGGTCTGGAACAGGTATGCACACTTTGAAAATGGCCGTTTATCATGGGACAAAATGAGAACTGCATCATTCAGTCACCATACTGAAAACTGCTGACGCCATGGAAAGCTCGGTGGTCGATGTCCTGATCCTGTCGACGGTCGAAGGCCACTACAGCATTGCCTGCGCTGTCGAGGAGGCGCTGCTGCCTGCCGGGCTCTCCTGCCACATCGCCGTCTGCCCCGACCGCATTCTCCACCTCTACCGCTGGTTCTACCGGCATTTTCCGTCGCTGCTCCTGGTTTCCTATCGCTTTCTGGAGATCCCCTTCTCGCGATACCTCGTGGGTTTGCGTCTGCGCGGCACCTATACCCGCCTGCTCTTCGAGCTTCTCGATCGCCATCGCCCCCGGATCCTGGTCTGCACGAATTACGCTTTCGAGCCCAGCATCGCGCGACATCGCGCCCGCATCCCCATCCCGTATGTCAACGTCGTCACCGATCCGCGCACGTTCTTCCGCATCAACCTTTCCACGGCCGCGGACGTGAACTGCATGTTCGACCGGCAGGTTGCCGATGCCTTCCATCGCCTGCGCCCGCGCGCGCGGACCGTCGTCACGGGCTGGCTTGTACGCGCGCAGTTCACTCCCCCGGCCGACAGGGGCCAGGCAAAAGCCGACCGGGGTCTGCGTCCGGACGTCTTCACGATTCTTGTCGCCGCGGGATCGGAGGGCAGCAGCCAGGTCATGAACATCCTGCCCGGCATCGTCACAGTCAGGCGGCCGGTGCAGATCGTTGTCGCGTGCGGCAATAATGAGGTCATGCGCGGCCAGGTGGAGGCCATGGGGCGCGCCCTCGCGGCCTCCGCGTCGCCGGTCACCCTCATTGCGCTTTCCTTCACGCGGGAAATCCACCGCGACATGCAGGCGGCCGATCTCGTGGTGGGCAAGGCCGGACCGAACATGCTCTTCGAGTCGGTCGCCGTCGGTGCCCCCTTTTTCGCGATCACGCACGTCCACGGGCAGGAGGACGGCAACCTTGACATCATCCATGACTATTGCCTGGGTTTCGTCGAAGAGAATCCCTGGCGCGCGCGCATGCTGCTGCGCGCAATCATCGAAGGGCGGGAAACACTGGACCGGTTCCTGCCCCCGATCCGCGCCCTCGCCGCGCAGAACAGCCATGCGGGTCCGAACGTGCTTCGCGTTGTGCGGGAGCTGATCGCGCGTGCCGCGCCGCCGGCCGGGCGCGTGTAGCCCCGGGGGGATTGAAATTTTTGATTTTCGATATTTATACTTTGGCCCATGAAAGTCAGTTTTGTGATCCCGGCCTACAACGAAGAGAAGAATATCGGAAAGTGCGTCGATTCGGTGCTCCGCGCAATAAAGGCATCGGCGTGCGATGCCGAGGTCGTGGTGATCAACAATGCCAGCGCGGACCGAACGGCGGAGATCGCGTCGTCACGTCCCGGGGTGCGGGTCGTGGACGAGCCCCGCAAGGGCCTGCTCTATGCCCGCCAGAAAGGGCTGGAAGCGTCGACGGGCGAGCTCCTGGCCTGCGTCGACGCGGATACCCTGATGAGCGCCCACTGGATCGCGGTCGCCCTTCGCGCGTTTTCCCGGTCGCCGCGCATGGTGTGCCTGAGCGGCCCCTACCTCTACTTCGATCTCTCCTCCGCGACGAACGTCGTGGTGGCGGTGTGGTACCTGTTGGCCATGTTGAGCATGCATGCGATCGGACAATATGTCCTGCGATCCACCGCCATGCTCCAGGGGGGGAACTACATCGTGCGCCGGACGGCCCTGGAGAAGATCGGCGGCTACAACACGTCCATCTCGTTTTACGGAGAGGATACTGACCTTGCCTGCCGGCTCATCCGGGTCGGCACGGTGCGGTTCACGCCGCGGCTCACCATTGCCGCGTCAGGCCGCAGGATACGCAAAGAAGGTTTTGTCGCGACGGGCTTTCACTATGCGACGAACGGGCTCGCCGTTGCCCTCCGCGGCAAACCCGTCACGCGCCATCACACCGATATCCGGGACGCCTGATCGCTTTCAGAGAAGACGCGACCGATCTCGCGTTGGACCCGCGCGGGATCCAGCAGGGGCCAGAGGTGCATGCCCGCGAGCGTGCGGAATTGCGCGCCCGGCAGCACCGCCCGGAGGCTCGCGGCGGCCCCGGGAAAGAAGACGTCCGCATCCGCGGTGAGAACGACCGCCGGGACGTCCGTCGGGCAGCAGCCGCGCGATCGGCGAAAACACCGCACGACAACCCGCAGCAGCCTCCTTTGGAAAAGGGTCCAGCGGAAGGAATTGAGAACATAGTCGCGCGCCACGCGCGCAAAGATGCCGGTTGTCCCCTTCTGCATCGATATGCGCAGGCTGCCCACCGCTTCCCAGGCGACGCGCGCAAGGACCCCGGCGTGCCGGTAGCGCTCGCCGCCTTCCGCGGGGCTCAGGAGCACCAGCGATTCCAGGTCGGGGAGCATGGGGGCGAGCTGCAGGGCGATGCCGCCGCCGAACGAGTAGCCGACCATGCGCCTGATCCTGGAGCCACGTTCGTCGAGCAGTCGGCGCATGAGCCGCGCATACGTGGCAAAGTCCCAGTGACGGTCCGGAAAATCCGATCGTCCGAAACCGGGTATTTCCGGCACGAGCACCTCGTTGTCGCGCGCGAGAAAGAGGATGAGCTCGCGGAATGTCGAAGCGGGGAGGCCTGCGCCGTGGAGGAAAAGGAGGGGCGTGCCCGCGCCCACGACCCAGTAGCGAAGTGTGAATCCGTCCGCGCGGAAAGTATGCGCCGTGCCCCGGGGAAACCCGTGCGCGGCGTGGGGCGCCTGGTGGCGCCGGCGGAAAATGCCTCGTCTCAATGCGCGCGCACCACCATGCTCAGACGACGCTCCACCCCAGCATCGAATCCAGGATCCCGTACGTGGTATCCACGATGATGACGACGATGAGGTTGATGACGATGGATTTCGTCGTTGTCTTGCCCAGCTCCACCGCCCCACCCTGGAAATAGAAACCAAGCCCGCAGGCGTTCATGCCGACGAAGAAAGCCATGATCGCGCAGCGGATGTAGGACGTGGTGAGGATGCGCGGGGTCAGGATGGAAAAGGCATGCTGGAGAAAGATGGGGACCGAGATGTCGAAAAAGGCGAACCCGAATATCATCGCGGCGACGATGGCCACCGCGTCGGTGAGTGCCTTGAGCAGCGGGAGACAAAGGATCGCCGCGAGCACGCGGGGAATGACGATCTGCTGCGTGGGCTCGACTGCCATGAGACGCAGCACGTCGAGCTGGCTGGTCATCTGCATCGAGCCGATCTCCACGGTGAATCCCGTGCCGATACGGGCCGCGAAGATCATCGCACCGACCATCGTTGTCGATTCGGAAAGGATGAGGAAGATGCCCGCCGCGCCGCTCCAGTAGATGACGCTGAACTTCGCGCCGTACCAACCGGCGAGCCAGCCGAACATCGCGCCCTGGACGATGGCCGCGACCACCATGGTGCCGAAGGCCTCCAGGATGACGCGCGCGATCTGGTCGCCCAGCTGCCGGATGGGGAATGGCTCGCGCAGAAGCCAATAAAAGAAGCTGCTGTACATGCGGACCGCGGATTTTCCCGCGTAGCGCCATTCGCCCGTCTGGAGCCCGTCTGCCCGTGCCATGCGCAGGTGAGGATACGGACTGACCCTCCCGCTGTCAAGGCGACGCGCGAATGCCATTGGCGACAGTGGCCGCAGCTCACGTCTTCGTCATGCGGCAGATGAAGAAGCCTTCCCGCTGGGCATCGGGGAACACCCGTATCGCACGGGCCACCCGGGGATCCAGTCCGCGCGCCATGCCGGCAAAGACACCGGGCAGCGAAAGCGGGATCGCGCAGGGCTCCAGCGGCAGGTTTGCGACCGCCCAGTCCACCATGAGCTCGTTCTCTTCCCTGTTCAGCGTACAGGTCGCGTACACAAGGACGCCGCCCGGTTTCAGCGCGCGCGCGCCGCTGGCCAGGAGCTTCCGCTGCAGCCGCACAGAGTCCGCCACGGCGCGTGTCGACCATGCGCGGGAGGTGCCCGGTTCGAAGACGATGAAACGCCCCTCCCCCGAGCAGGGAACATCGAGCAGGACACGGTCGAAGCTCTCCGGCATCGATTCGCCGATCTTTTCACCCCGTCCCACGGTCACCTCCACGATCCGGCAGCCCTGGAGGCGGACATTGTAGGAAAGGCGCTCGGCGCGCACGGCATTCAATTCGTTGGCGAGGATCCTCCCCTCGTTCTCCATCAGGGCCGCCATATGCGTGGTCTTGCTGCCCGGGGCGGCCGCGATATCGAGCACCGTTTCGCCGGGCTGGGGAGCGAGCGCGAGCGACGGAATCATGCTGGAAAGGCTCTGCAGGTAGATGCGGCCGTCCGCGTAGAGGTCCCAGGCCGCCGCGTCCCGCTCCGTCGCCTCCGTGAGGACGAATGCATCATGATACCAGGGCACGCGCTGATGCTTCACTGCGTGCTCCCGGAAGAAATCCATGACAGTTGCGGCGTCGCACCGCAGCGTGTTCACCCGCAGGGTCGTCGCGCGGCGCGCCCCCATGCCACGGAGTATCTTTTCCGCCAGGCCTTGAGGAAATGTCGCGTCGAGACTGTCGATAAACTCGCGCGGAAGGCGCCGGCGCGCCTCTCCGACCGATGCCGGGGATGTCACGCGTGCACTGTAGCACGGGAAGCCATGCGATTCTCACCCGTTGCACATGACGAGCCTGCATCATTCAGTCATCATACTGAGAATTGCTGACGAGCCGGTGCACGCCTTGACATTTGAATGCGCCGACCGTACCTTCTCCGCCGGCGAAGAATCCCCATGCATGCCCGATTTTCCCTTACTGCCTCCCTGCGGACACTGAAAGAGGTCGCGCGACCCGGCCGCGTTGCCGGCCGTTTTGCGCGCGGGCTCGCGGGGCTCGTCATCATCGGGCACGCGGCGCTCCTTGTCGTCATCCTGCTCTCAAGTCTCATTCTCCTGAAATGGAATCCGCCCGTCACCGCGCTCATGGTGTACCGGGCCGTCACGGGCGGACAACGGGCGCAGCCCGTTCGCTTTGTTCCGCTGCGCCAGATCCCGCGCGTCGCGCGCCTCATGACGATCCGGCTGGAGGACTACCACTTCTACCAGCACCACGGGGTGGATCTCGGGGCGTTGCGCGAAGCCTGGCAGGTCAACTCTTCCATCGGACGGACGGCCGTCGGCGGAAGCACGATCCCGATGCAGCTCGCGCGCAATCTCTTTCTCACGCCGCGCAAGACCTACTTCCGCAAGTACGTGGAATCCCTGATCGCGCTGGAGATGGACACGGTCATGCCCAAGGATCGCATCCTGGAGCTGTACCTGAACTGCATCGAATGGGGCAGGGGCATCTACGGGATCGGCGCGGCCTCGTCGTACTACTACAAGGTCGGGGTGGGGGCGCTCGGCCTGGACGAGCTGCGGCGCCTTGTGACGATCATCACCAATCCCGTGCGATACAACGTGCAGACCTTTTATCGAAGCGCGCAGATGGCGCAGCGCTACGCGTTCCTGGAGAGCAGGTTCCCCGATCCAACGTCCGAGCCCGCCGACACCGGTCCCGTGGCCCTTATTCCCGACGCCCCCGGACCGGATACCGTCGCCGGGCCGCCGGGGCAACCCGCCGCGGTGCCGGGCGCAACCGTGCCGTCGCGGGCCGCCCCGGGCGCCGTCGTCACGGAGCCTGCCCCGGCGCCTCGCGACGTGCCGCGCGCGGTTCCCGAGGCAAAGACGTCGACACAATCCGCGCCTGCCACGACGCAACGGTGACTCCGGCGCGCGCCTCCGTTTATACTGTACAGCCATGATCGTCATATCGGGAATCGTGACCGGCGTTCTTCTGTCACCCTTGCTTTTTGTTCTGCTCCTGGCGGCTGGCATCCTCCTGGTCGTGCTGCAGAAACGAAAAGCGGCGCTCTGGCTCCTCGGCTCATCGACGGCGCTTCTCCTCCTTCTCTCACTCGCCGTTGTGAGCGACAGCGTTCTGCGTCCCCTTGAGCGGAAATGGCCGGCTTTTCCGGCATCGCCGCCGACCGTCGATGCGATCGTTGTCCTGGGCGGCGGCGTACGCCAGGGTGCCGCTGATGAACCGGCCGGGGTGAGCCTCACCGAGGAGTCGCGCGCGCGCGTGCTGTATGCGGCAATTCTCTCCCGGCGGCTCGGGGTGCCGGTGATCGTCTCCGGTGGCGAGACCTGGGCGGAGCGCTTCGGCCGTTCAGAGGCGGAGGTCGGCGCGGCGATGCTTGTCTCACTCGGGGTGCCGGCCGCGAATATCATCCAGGAGGGAAAGAGCCGCACGACGCGCGAGAACGCGGCTGAAACGGCGAAGATAATCCGCGGGAGGCGAATGTCACGCGTCGCGCTGGTCACCTCCGCGGTTCACATGCCGCGCGCGATGCGCGCGTTCGCGTGGGAAGGCATCTCCTGCGTGCCCGCGCCGACGAANNCAGCTTCGACGCCTTCCGCGAGTACTGCGGGATTTTTTTGTACGCGCTCAGGGGGTGAGGGCGCTGCCGCGGCGCGGTCGACCTGCTACTTCCTGTCGATCTCTTTCCTGTGCGTGTCGCAGAGACGATAGAGGGTGCCCGTGAGAGGATTCTTCCTGGTCACCTTTGTTCCACAGCGGACACAAAGCCCGTTGTCGCGTCTCTTGCGGTACAGAAGCGCCGACCTCTCCGTGCCGGAGGATTTGTAGCGGCTCACCTGCAACCTATATCCCTTGAACAGCCAGGTCCCGATGGCTCTTTCACGGCCGGTCTTCAGATCGGCAATGACCCTCTTCAGGGCATCCGGCGTTATTTTTCTCGGTTCCATCGCGTGCCCTCCTTCTCACTTTTTTGATAATGAGAAGATAGTCCCGGCCACGGGAGAAGGCAAGCAAACGGGGTGTCAGGCAGCAGTTCTCAGTGGGGACTGCTGAGGTGTCAGGCGTTCAGCGAGCCTCTGACGCTCGTTCGAGGGTGAGCGTGCCGACGTCCAGCAGCTTGTCGCTGCGGATATAGTCGTGGACGAAGAACTCCCCGGCGATCTTCATTGTCTTCTTGAAGGACAGGGGCTGATGGCCGCCGTGGGAGAAGCCGATGCGCAGCTCGACGCGCATGCTCTCCGATTCCCCCATTTCCACCTGGGGCCAGAAGCTGAAGTAGCCGCGCGTCTGCTCATTGGTGGTATACGGGTTGCGCCATCCTGATTCCGCGGGAATGGAGACACGGTCATTGATCCAGAGCGTCGCTTCGGCGGCAATGATCGGCGCACCGTTCCCTGCATCCACGACGCGCCCGAATATGTGGGGCATATTGTAGAAGTAGGTGATGTGCATCGGCGCATCGTCGGCCACCTCCGCGGCAGGCGCCGCCCGCCGGTGCGGAGCCGGGGCGACGTCGCGTCGACGCCGTGCAACGACTTCCACGGCGCGGTTGACCAGTGTGATCAGCTCTATCACGTTCAGGAGCTTCTCTCCCTCCACGCCGTTGCCATTGCCGGGCTGCACGAACTCGTGCGTGAAGCCGCGCTCCGAGGTGATGTACTTGGGGGGGACGCGATTGAGCGCGTAGGCGGCCACATCGAGGATGAAGGCACGGGTCGGGTGGATGTCCGTCCGGTCCTTCAGGACGATTTTCGCCGTCTCAAGGACAAGGTCCTCATTGTAGTTTTTCAGTCGCATTGGGGGTGAAGTCCTTTTCAACCACTAATGTATCACCTTCTTTCCGCCGCATCCGTTTTTTTTTGAGCCGGGACCGGCGGCTTCCCGGGTTGCCATTCTTTGACCGCCATCCTATAGTCGTTCCGCCATGGAACTCGCCGCGCACTCCGTCGCCTCGTCGGATGCCTTCCGCCAGCAGTATGGGCGGGGGTGATGCCGGCGCCGGGGCGTCCGGCGGCATCCCATCCCGCATTCGCGCATTCATTTACGATTTCGACGACACCATCGTGGAGAGCGAACGGATCAACGCGAAGCTTTTCGGCCGTCTTCTTGGCCAGAGCTACGGCGTGGTTTTGTCTGCCGCCGAGACGGACTACCTGTACGGGCTCTCATGGACGGGCGTCTTCGACTGGCTGCGGACCGCCAGGGGGCTTCGCCCGACCCGGGCCGAGGTCTGGGAGCGATTCCTGCAGGTCAAGGCGGAGTTGCTTTCACGGCAGACGCTTCACACGGCGCGCGGTCTTTCCCGCATGCTCGCCCTCCCCGTGCCTCATGTCATCGTGAGCGGGTCCACGCTTCCCGAGCTTCGCCTCGTGATGGAGAATATCGGGCTTGCTGAGAGGCATTTCCGTTTCATCATCAGTGACGAGGACTGCGCCCGGGGAAAGCCCGATCCCGAGGGATTCCAGGAAGCCCTCCGCCGTCTTGCCCTTCCGGCAGCAGAAGTGCTCGTTTTTGAAGATTCGGTGCCCGGCCTCCAGGCGGCCCGGGCAGCGGGCATCCCCGCGGCATTCGTCGCCGAGTTTGCATCGGGTCGCGGCGCGTCCATCGCGGAAATCAGCTTCCCGACGCTGGAGGATGCCTGGGCCGCGGTGAAGGGGAGGATCGGTGAAGGCGCAATGTAAGCTTTCTTTGAGGGCCCGGCTCTGGTAGGATCGTGTCCATGCAGAATAGGACTTTGTTCAGGCTCCTGCGCGAAACCGTCGACTCCCACCCCGATGCGGTCTACATGCGCGAACGCACCCCGCAGGGCTGGCGTGATGCCACCTTTCGCGCCATCGCGGGGGAAGCGCGGGATGTGGCCGGCTTCCTCCTGTCGCGCGGTCTTGCCCCGCAGGACAGGGTCTCCCTGCTCGCGGAGGGCAGAAACTCCTGGATCGCCGCCGAGCTGGGCATCCTCCTTGCCGGTGGCATCAGCGTGCCGATTTCCGTGAAGATCAAGGAGAAGGGTGAGATCCTTTTTCGCATGAAGCACTCCGCGTCGCGCTTCGCCATCACCTCGACGATGCACGCGGAGAAGATCGCGTCCCTTGCGGGCGACCTGCCGGACCTGTGTGCCATCCTTTCTCTGGACGAAACCCTTCCCGCCGCGGTGCGGATGCCGGCGGTCTCCTGGACGGAGGTGCGCGCGACAGGCGCTGCCTGGGCAGCGGGGCATGCCGCGGAAATGGATGGGATCGAGCAGAGAGCGCGGGAAGACGACCCGGTGACCCTCACGTACACGTCAGGTACCACGGCAGAGCCCAAGGGCATCCTCCTTTCCCACAAGAATTACTACGTGAACGTGGAGAATGCCGACGGCATGTTCCCGTTGCCGCCGCCGCTGTACATGCTGCTCATCCTGCCCTGGGACCATTCATTTGGCCATACGGCAGGTCTCTTCCTCTTCATCAGGAAAGCGAGCGTGATTGCCGCTGTGGAGCCGGCGAAGACGGAGCTGGGCACGATCCGCAACATACCGAAGAACCTGAAAGAGATCGGGCCGACCTATCTCCTGGTCGTGCCGGCGCTCGTGGAGAACTTCCGCAAGAACATCACCGCCCAGGTCCGGCAGAAGGGCGGGCTCAGCGCCGCGATGTTCTTCCTTGCCATCGGGCTGGGCATGCGCGTCAACGGCGATGGCTTTCGCATGCGGCATGATCCCCTGTCGCTCCTTGCCTGGCCGCTCTACCTCCTCCTGCGTTCCATCGTGCGCGGCAGCGTCCGCACGTCCCTGGGCGGCAGGATCGTCTTCATGGTGTCGGGGGGCTCGGCCTGCTCGAGCGACCATGTGCGCTGGTTCAGCGCGCTGGGA
>PMDT01000026.1:0-4767 GCA_003154555.1 Spirochaetaceae bacterium | reverse complement strand
TGTGTGATGCTCGGATACTGGAAGAATGAGAAGGCGACCCGTGAGGCGATCACCGACGGCTGGTTTCACACGGGCGACCTTGGATACGTGGACGCCGACGGCTTCCTTTTCGTCGTCGGCCGGATCAAGAGCCTCCTGGTGGGGACAAACGGCGAGAAGTACTCCCCCGAGGCCCTGGAGCAGCATCTCGTCGACACCGTGCCGGCCTTCCAGCAGGTGATGCTCTACAATCAGCAGGATCCTTACACCGTCGCGCTCGTGGTCCCGGACCCGGGAAACGCGCGCGCACTTACTGGAAAGGACGGTCAGGGCGTGCTCACCGATGCGGACCTGGACCGCGCCCTGTCGGCGATGCGACAGGCGTTGATGCGCTACCGCAAGGACCCCGTGCTTTCGTCCCAGTTCGTCTCCACCTGGACGCCGCGCACATTCGCGCTCGTTGCCGAGCCATTCGCGGAGGACAATGGCATGATGAACGCATCGATGAAGGTGGTGCGCCGTGCCGTTGTTGCCCGCTACCAGGAGCGCATCCGCAGGCTCTACGGGGAGGAGGACGATCCCCTCAACGACGCCAACAGGGAGGTGCTCCGCCTGTGGCTGTCCCCTCCGCGCGGACAAGGGCAGCCTTGACAGGGCCGCGCACGACCGCGATCATCGAATGCCATAGAGGAGAATGATGAAGATGTCATTGATCGACGGGGTATTCTGGGGTGCGCTCCTGATTGTCCTGGGGGTCTGGTTCCTTGTTCGTCGTTACGTCCCCGTCCACATCCCGGTGATCCGCATCATCATCGCGGCGCTGTTCGTCTACGTCGGGATACGCGTCCTGGTTCGCGGCCCCGTCAGCCGTGACAGGAATACGGTCGTCTTTTCCGAGTCGACCGTGCAGTATTCGCCGGACCGGGGGCGCGACTATAACCTGGTCTTCTCCAGCGGGACCATCGACCTGAGCGACGCATCCGCGACAACCGACTCCCGCCTGCAGGTCAACGTGGTCTTCGGCAGCGGGGTTCTCCGCATCGACCCGGGCAAGCCCGTCCGGGTGGACATGTCCTCCGCCTTCGGGGACGTGGAGGCGCCCAACGGCCGTTCGGTCGCATTCGGTGACACGGTCTACACGACGCCCGGGTACAAGGAAGGGGCGCCGGCGCTCCACGTTCACGCCACGGCAGTCTTCGGCAGGCTCGTTATCCAGCCATAGGCCACGGAGAGATTATGCAGGTCAACAAGGTTTCCGCATCGCGCAACGTGCATTCCATCCGGGAGATGGTCGACACATTCCGTGAAGACCGGCTCGGGCTTCCCGCGCTGAAAATGAAAACCGGGGACGGCTACTGGACCGTCAGCTACGGGGAGCTTCGGCAATCCATCCGCTCGCTCGGCGCGGCCCTGCTCGCGCGCGGCGTCCGCCGCGGGGACCGGGTCGGCCTGGTGTCGGAGAACAGGAGCGAATGGGTCATCACGTACCTGGCGGTGACGTACGCCGGGGCCGTGATCGTGCCCTACGACATTCTCCTGAAAGTGGAAGAGCTCGCCTCCATCGTCCGCGCAAGCGGCGCGCGCGTCATCTTCACGTCCACCGAATACCGGGACAAGGTCTCCCGCGCGTGCGCAGGAACCGGGGCCGGCGGCAGCCTCGTGCTCTTCGATGCGGACCCGGCCGGCCCCGTGCCCGAAGGGTGGAGCGTGGACACGTTCGCCGCGCTCATGGAGCAGGGCCGCGCGGCGCGGGCATCGGGGAAAGAGCCCACGGCCGGCGTCACTATCGCGCCGGATGATTTGGCTGCCTTGATCTTCACATCCGGGACCACGGGCACCCCCAAGGGAGTAATGCTTTCCCACAGGAACCTGGTGGAGAACGGGGACGGTGTGCAGATGACCACGCCCCTGGGGCCGGGCGACAACTGGATTATCGTGCTTCCCTTCCATCATACCTATCCGACGAGCATGGGAATCTTCACGCCTCTTCTGAGCTACGGGCAGATCACCTCGGTTCCCTCCATGAAGACGAATGTGCTCGTCGGCATCATGAAAGAGACAGGTGCGACCTGCGTGCCCGCGATGCCGCTCCTCATCGAGCGCATCTACAAGGGCGTGCTTGCCAATGTGAGGGCGAAGCCGCCCGTGGTGCGGGCCCTCTTCGCGGTAATGAGAGGGATCAGCAGCTTTTTCTTCAAGGTGCTGCACCTGCGCATCGGCAAGCTGCTCTTCGGCTCCGTGGCCCGGCAGCTCGGTGTCCAGAAGCTGCGCTTCTTTGTCTCCGGCGGCGGACCGATCGCGAAGGACGTCATCGACGGCATGGAGGCGCTCGGGCTCATCACCTACCAGGGCTACGGTCTCACGGAGACATCGCCAGTCATCTCTTCCACCTGCCCCGCGCACAACAAGCCCGGGTCCGTCGGGCTGCCACTCTCCAACGTGGAGGTGCGCATCGAAAGCCCGGACCAGAACGGCAACGGGGAGATACTGACGCGGGGCTCAAATGTCATGCTTGGCTACTACAACATGCCCGAGATGACGCGCGAGGTGATCGACTCTGAAGGCTGGCTGCACACCGGGGACATCGGAATGCTGGACAAGGACGGGTACCTGTTCATCACCGGGCGGCTGAAGAATATCATCGTCACGAAGGGCGGCAAGAACATCTATCCCGAGGAGATCGAGAACCTGCTCACGGCAAGCCCCCTGCTCTCGGAAGTCGTCGTCGTTGGCAGGCAGGACGCCGACGGCGGGGAGTATCCCCACGCCATCATCTACCCCGATCCCGAGATCCTTGCGGGCATGGAGAAGACGCAGAACCGGAAATTCGACGACGAGGAGGTGCGCCGCATCGTGCGCGCGGAAATCCAGAAATGCACCTCCGGCGCCGCGGTGTACAAGATCCCGCACGCATTCGACGTGTCGCGCGAAGAGCTGCCGAAAACCTCGACGCGCAAGGTCAAACGCTTCATGTTCACCGAGGCACAGAAGTGAAGACACCGGCGGGCGGGAGCCTTCCTTCCCGTCCCCGTGTCGCGACGTGTCCGCGGTGAGCGATACTTTTTTCCCTGCCCGGCGTGGCGCCGTGGCGCCACGCCAGCCGCTTGCATCCCAGGTCAGCGCCATGGGGTACTAGCTGTCCTCTCCGCCTCCTTATCTGTAGATTCATGACGGAGGCGCCCATGAAAGAGAACCCCGGCAACCATCACAACCTGGCTACCTTCGGTGGCGGCTGCTTCTGGTGCATCGAAGCCGTTCTCCAGCGCATCGAGGGCGTCCTTTCCGTGGCCTCGGGTTATGCGGCAGGCACGACGCCCAACCCGACCTATGAAGAGGTCTGTTCGGGTGAAACAGGGCATGCGGAAGTGGTGCAGGTCACCTTCGATCCCGCGCTCATCAGCTATGAGGAAATTCTTGACATCTTCTGGCAGGCGCATGACCCGACCACTCTCAACCGCCAGGGGCCCGACTCCGGCACGCAATACCGCTCCCTCATCCTCTACGCGGATGAAGGGCAGCGTGACGCGGCCATGAAATCGAAGAAAAAGGCGCAGGCGAAATACAAGTCACCCATTGTAACGGAGATCCTGCCGCTGGACACCTTCTGGAAGGCGGAGGACTACCACCAGAACTATTACAACAGCCACGGAAGCGCGGGCTACTGCCGGATGGTCATCTCCCCGAAGCTGAAAAAACTGAAGCTGGAATAGCGTCTCGCGCGGGCCGCCTGCGCCTCGTGCGCGCGTTGCGCTAGCCGCCTGATTCTGGTAGCGTGAGCCCTCATCATGACCGGATCTCCGCTGCCACAGCCGAAGAACCGTACTCTTCCCACGCTCGCCGTCTGGGGGACCGTCCTTTTCTGGGGGCTGTCCTTCGTGAGCTCCAAGACGATCCTCTCCTCGGGCGTGCCGCCGATGACAATGGTCACCATCCGTTTCGTCGTGGCAACGGTGATCCTGAATATCTTCCTCCGGCGTTTCGACCCCGCCGCGCGCTTGAGGAGGAAGGATCTCCTGCCCCTTGCCGCGAGCGGCCTTTTCGGGGTGACGGTGTATTTCTTTTTCGAGGCCCGCGGCATCAAGCTGACCTCCGCCTCCCATGCCTCCCTGATCATTGCCGTCATCCCGGTGATCACCGTGATCGCGGAGGCCCTGCTCTTCCGCACGCGTATTTCATGGCTCACGGGTGCAGGGGTCGTTCTCTCGGTCGTGGGCGTCGTGTTCGTCGTGGGTCGCCCCGGTGCGCCGGGCCAGGGGCCGGTGTCCGTCGCCGGGGACCTATTCATGTTCGGCGCGTGCCTGTCCTGGGTGATCTATATCATCCTGAGCCGCAATCTCCACACGAGACTTTCTGAAATCGCCATCACGGCATACCAGTGCCTCTTCGGCACCGCGTTCCTCATTCCCTTTGCACTCCTGGAGATGCACCAGTGGGTACCCATCACGCTCGTGGCCTGGCTCAATCTTGCTTATCTTGCCATTTTCTGCTCGGCGCTTTCCAACTTTCTCTACGTCTACGCGCTTTCCGCGCTCGGGCCGATCGCGGTGAGCCCGTACATCAATCTCATTCCCGTCGTCGGGGTGTTGGGTGGCGTCGCGCTGTTGGGAGAGAAGCTGGTCTGGAGTCAGCTCCTTGGGGGGGTGGTGATCCTCGCGGGGGTGCTCCTGGTGAGCTGGAAGCGTCCCCGCGCATCCCCAATCGAAGGCTAAGAGCTGAATCTGACCAGAGCATCCCGCAAAGCATCGAATTTGAGAAGCAGATTTGCCGCGGTGCCGGCCGCGGGTGTGG
>PMDT01000013.1 GCA_003154555.1 Spirochaetaceae bacterium | reverse complement strand
GGCGTGCGCAGCTCGTGCGCCATGTCCGCCGTCATGCGCCGCCGCAGGGACTCCTGCTCCTCCAGCGATCGTGACAAGTCATTGACCGCTGTGGCGATGCCATCCAGCTCCCGGACCTTGGTCTTCTGGTTGATGAGCACGTCGCGCCGACCCCGCGCGATCTGTTGCGTCGCCAGCGCCACGCGGGCGAGTGGGACGGTGATGCGGCGTGCGGAGAAGAAGCCGATAAGGACCGCGAGCGCCATGGCTGCCGCCGCCACCCACAACAGGAGAACGTTGAGGGAGTTGATGAACGAAAGCTCCTGGTCATTCAGGAAAAATGGTCCGTAGTAGCCGATGGTGACAGTCCCGACGTTCGCGAAGCTCGAACGGACGGGGTAGGCGTTTTCCGTGTACGCGCCGTGCCAGTTCGGGTACCGGCTGGCCATGTTCTGCGCCATGTGCGTAATCATCTGTACGCACAGGCCGTTGTTGTGGATGGTGGCGTCCCAGACGCTCCTCCCATTACGGTCGGCCACCTTTACGATCATGCCTTGCTCCAGGGCATTCATGCCAATGGCGGTCATTCCCGCATCGTCCCACGCGCCGTCTGCGCCGGCGCCGCCCCCGCTGCCCGTTGCGCTCCCCGCGGTCGCATACGCGGCCCCGAGCTGCGCGACGACCTGCTGGACCTGGCGGTCCTGGCTGTCCCGCACGTAGCGGCGAAAGCTGCTCTCCAGCACACCGTTGGCGAGCGCGCTCACCATCAGGACGCACAGCAACGCCACCATCAGGTACGAAAGGGTGAGGCGCGTCCGGAGACTCCATGTCACGGGGACTCCTCCGCGATGAACCGGTAGCCGATGCCATGGACGGTGTGGATGTAGTCGGGAGCATGGGGATCCGTCTCGATTTTCTGACGCAGGTTCTTCACATGCGCGTCGATCGTCCTGTCCGATCCGTCGAAGTCGTCTCCAAGGGCGCGGGAGATGAGCTCTTCGCGCGAGAAGACACGCCCGGGATTTCCGGCGAAGAGGCGCAGAAGCCTGAACTCACGCGGGGTCACGGCGACATTCATTCCTGCCTTCCGCACGGTCCCCGCGGTGTCGTCGATCTGCAGGTCATCACCGTTGAAGCAGAGCAGGCGCGCAACGGGGGATTCCGAGCCTGCCGCGCGGCGCACGACGGCGGCCACGCGTGCCATGAGCTGGCGGGGGCTGAAAGGCTTCGTGACGTAATCGTCTGCGCCCAGTGTGAGCCCCCGCACGGCGTCAGCATCCTCAGCCTTCGCCGTGAGCATGATGATCGGCACGCGCGATCGCGCGCGGAGCTTTCGACAGATCTCCTCGCCCGACAGGTCAGGAAGCATGAGATCGAGGATCACCAGGACGGGACGTTCCTTTTCGAAAGCCCGCAAGGCCTCCGTCCCGCTCGCGGCGGTGACCGGCTCATACCCGGCCTTTCGCAGGTACGATGCGACGACATCGACAATCTTCGGCTCGTCATCGACGACGAGCACGCGCGGGGTGACGCGGCCCATCCTACCGTACGACCGTGTATCCCTCGCCTTCGATAGCGGTTGTGATGGATTGCAGGCTCGTCTTTGCGGGGTCGAACCCCACGGTGACGAGATTCTTTTCCAGGCTCACGTCGACGGAGTCCACGCCGTCCAGTGCGGACACGGAGCTCTTCACCGCATGGACGCAGTGCTGGCAGGACATCCCCTGCACGTTCAGGTTCTGGGTTTCTTTCGGCACGAAAGCCTCCTTGTGCATAGAATATACTATCGCGGCCGGACGCGCGGGTTATCTCCCGCAGCAGCCCCCGGCGCTCGCGGGCGGTGTGAAGGCGGCAACCTGCGCCCTCACCGCGGCGAGATCGACGTGGTCCGTGTCGTCCACGACCTTGACGTACCCGTGGAGCATCCCCATTCCACATTGGAAGCTGAAATCGGACGTGATGTCGAGGAAGGGAGTCTCCAATTGTCCCTGACCGAGGTTAAGCCCTCCCCGGTATTCGGGGAAGCTCACGACTGCGTTGCAGGAGGTGAGGTTCCTGGCGATGAACCGCACCTTGCCCTTCACGCCTCGCTTCATGACGATCACCGCGGGGCTGTAGCCGTTTCCGTCGACCAGCACGTCCGCCACCTGGCCGTCGGCCGTTCTCTGCGCGATCTGGATCACGTCGGTCGGGATCCTGCCGTTCGCGAACTTCCCGGGTGCAGGGGCGCAGCAGGAGCTGCCGCCGCCCCTTGGTGGGAAGACTGAAGCGCCGGCGCCGGGCAAAGAAAGATCGCGCGTGGTGAGCGCGCGCAGGTCCGGCACGATCTTGATGGAGCTTGAGATCATGCCCATCCAGCAGGTATAGGTGATCATTCCTTCGCGCTCGGGAGTGAACTCGATGAGGTTGTCGCCGGGAACGAGCTGTTTCCTGATGCCGTACTCGGGCACGGTGAGCGGGTTGTTGCAGCCATTGAGATCCGCGGCTTTCGCGTTCACGATCCAATGCACCGGGACTCCCTTCTGCACAACAAAAGGATGATAGTCGCCCGAATCGACGGTGGTTCTCACCTCCTGGAAATCTCCGACCAGCTTCGCCACGGCGACCGAGCTGCTCTGCCCGGGGGTGAGCACGGGCAGGGCGACCCCGAAAAGGTTCATGCCACGGGTGAACATCACGAGGCCCAGGGCGATGACCAGCACGCCGCTGGCTTTCAGCATGCCGCGTGTAAACTTTGCGCTCAGGAATGCGCTGATCGCCCCGAATCCGAGCAGCAGGGGCACCGTGCCCATGCTGAAGAGAAACATCGATAAGGCGCCGGCGAAAAAGCTTCCGGTGCCAAGCGCATAGACCTGCATCGTCTGCAAGGGCCCGCAGGGCATGAGCCCGTTCAACAGCCCCACGACGAAAGGCCCTCGTCCATTCGCCGCGGTGCTCATCTTCTTTCCCCCCAGGCCGGGGAACCGGACCTTCAGTCGGGAGAGCCAGGGGAAGATCCCCAGCATGCGCACGCCGAGAAACAGCATGAACGCGCCCGCTATGACGGGCATGATGCCCTTCAGCGTCGTTGAAAGACTGAACAGGGATCCCAGGGCGCCGACAATCCCGCCGATGATCGTGTAGGAGACCACGCGCCCTCCGTTGTAGAGGAGGCTGGGCAGCAGGCGGTCCTTCAGGTTTGCGCGAGCGGTTGTCGCCGGGCCCGACGGTTCCGGCTCCGTCGGCGGGAGGGCGCCCTCGGCATCGTTCTTCCTGATCCCCTGGGAGAGCACGATGCCCCCGCACATGGCGATGCAGTGCAGCGATGTGAGCAATCCGACGATGAAGATCAACCCATAACCCATGGATTGCGTCACGGTGGGAAGGAATGTGAAACCGACCGTGTAGCGGATGATGAGATAAATCGCCGCGACAACGGCAAGGAGCCCGAGGAATCGGTAGACGGCGCCCGCCTTGGATGGCGCCGCATCCTGAGACCCGGCCGCAAGAAGGGCCGCCGGCGCCGCGTCCTCGCGCACCGTGTAGCCGGCACTCGCGATGGCTCCCACAATCGCTGCCCAGGTGACGAGGTCTGCATCGTAGTAAACCATCACCTCGGAGAGCGACGCGCTGGCGCTGACCTGCGTCACGCCGTCGAGAGCGCGCACCGCCTTTTCGATGCGCTGCTCGCAGCTGCTGCACGACATGCCGTTGACGAGAAGACGGATGGTGGCCCGCT
>PMDT01000238.1 GCA_003154555.1 Spirochaetaceae bacterium | reverse complement strand
ACTGCCCGCGGTATGCGCCCGAGCTCCCCGCCGCGCCCCGCGGCCGCGAAGAAGAGGCGCGCCACCTCACGCGTCGTGAGCGTGCGGTCATTCGGCACAATCCAGACGGCGCCGTGCGCGGCAGGATCCAGGGCCGCCATGGCAAGCGCCCGGCCGTAGTCTTCGATGTAGGTGTAAGTGTGGGGCATGTCCACGTCGCCGATCATGCCGGGGCGCTTGCCCGCGAACAAGGGATCGAGGAAGCGTTCGGTGCCGAAGACGCTCTGGAGCAAGCCGCCGGGACCGTAGTAGTCGGACGCGCGTACGACCGTCCAGGAGATGCCGGCCCGCTCCGCCATGTCGACGAGCCTTTCATGCAGCGCCTTCTGCAGCCTGCCCTTGCGCGACGGCGCCTCCTCGGGCGTTGCCTCCGTGATGACGGGCACGGCGCGCGCATACATGTAGAGGTTCTGCGCAATGGCCACGACGGCGCCGTTGATGCGGGCAGCTTCCAGGACGCTGGCATGCAGAGTCGGAAGTATCCGTTCCCAGTCCTGGTAAAGGACATTCGCACAATGATAGATGTGGGACGCCCCGCGCGTTGCCGTGATCAGTGCCTGCCGGTCCAGCGCATCAACGGCCTGTACCTGGAGTCTTCCGCGTTCATCCGCGGTGAGATCGTCGAGGAACACGGAAGGCATTCGCCCGGATTTTCCAAGCATGCTCACCCGTAATCCTTTCTTCAAAAGCGTCCTTGCGGTCGATGCACCGACAGGTCCCGTGCCAAGCACTATGTGCAGCCTGTTCAGGGCCGATTCAGTCAAAGTCATGTCCAACCTCCTATGTTGGCAATGCCAACATAGTCAAGATAATCGCGAATGTAGGCAGCGTCAACATTATTCTGTATACTCTGAGCATGGAGGCAAAAGATCGCTACCACCATGGATCGTTGCGGAAAACCCTCATGGACGCGGCGCTCGATTCGCTTGAAAAAGATGGTCTCCAGGGCTTGAGCCTGCGCAAGCTGGCCGAGTCCGCGGGCGTGTCAAAGACCGCACCGTACCGTCATTTCAAGGACAAGAAGGAGCTGCTCATCAATATCGCCGCCGATGGATTCGGCATGCTTGCCGACAGGCTCGCCGTGGCCGGTCCCGCCGATGCGGCGCCGGGCGCGGAAGCCACCGCCGAGGCCGGGCATCCGGCCGTCGACGCCGGCGCGGACGTCATGCGCCTCTTTCGCGCCTACATCGATTTTGCGCGGGAGCGCCCCGCGCTCTACAAGCTCATGTTTTCCCCGCTCGGGTACAGCCTTCACTCGGAAAAGTGCCGACTGAACAGCGAAAGGGCGCTGGGGTACCTCTTTAGCGCGGTCGGCAAGGCACAGGCCGCCGGATGGCGGAGCGGCCGGGAGACGCGCGCGCTCGGGCTTTCGATATGGGCGAGCGTGCACGGGTGGGCAACGCTCCTCATCGACAACCTGCTGCCGGAGTGGATCGCCGGCAATGGCGATGAATGGATCGCGCATGCCCAGGCCCTGCTGATCTAGGAGCAGTCGCTCCTCGTCGCGGCGGGCGTCGCCTTCCTACGGCATGAAGGGCCGGAGGTGAATGGTGACCGGGGGGTCGCCGTAGTAGCCGAACCGGCTCGTCATCGTCCGGCTCGTGAGCTCGCAGAGTGTCACGCTCCCGCCGACCTGGATGTCTTCCCACTTTCTGCCGTTCGGATTGTAGTAGCTCCTGCAAGGTCCGTTTGGATGGAGGAAATCGATCAGACGCCATGCCTCCTGGTCGCTGATGCCGTCCGGCGCAGCGTCCAGCGCGTCGAGGATCTGTCGATTCAGCTCATCGTAGCGCCACTGGATGTCGTTCTGCTCCCCGCCGGCGAGCAGCGCGATCCATTCGGTCATTGCCGTCAGGCGCATTTCCGGGCAAATGGCGCTGTTGGTGGCGACAAGCACATCGCCGCGGCTTTCCCGCTGCGGCGCAAAGTAGAACGGCCCCGGGCAGTTGCGCTCCGTGTGATGCCGGTTGATGTATCCGCGGTCGCCGAAATCCACATGTTGAAAATCGAGATCGCCCAGGAGCTTTCGCATGTCCCGCGTCCGAACCGGGTAACGATGCGTAAAGATCCATCCCCCGAGCTCTGAGAACACGAGCCTGAAGAAGCCGGCAAGGCGCTGCAGCCAGGTGCCGCCGAAGGCGTTCCACAATCCCTCGTTCCAGCGAGCCAGGTACTCGCGGGGATAGGCATAGTCGCGCTGCCGCACGCAGAGTCCTGCCGCGGGCGCCGGCAGCGCGTGAGCCGCCCGCGTTCGCTCGATCCAGGCGATGTCCGGCAGATGCTTTCTACAGTAACCCGGCACGCCTTTGAAATACGGAAAGGGCTGGTCCGGGTCCAGATGCCGGCCCGCCTCCACGACGAATGCATTCCCCGCTGCATCCGCCACGGGGTACAACCACGAAACACCGCGCGGGGCAGCTTCGATCCGGGCCGCCGCGTCGGCAGCATTTGCGCAGTGCTGGACGCAGTCGCGGAGCAGGAGAAGCGAATTGAGGCCGGGCCGCGCGGGGTCGCAAAGGCTCGACGGCAGCATGTCCACACCGACGGCGACCCCCGCGTCGTTCATGCCCGTCATGACGCCGACGAAACCGGGCGCCGTCTGGCCCAGGAAGAAGCGGTGCCTTTCGTCTTCGGGCGCGGCGATCACGAAGCACGCCGTGTCCTGGAAGATGTCGGCCGTAGGAAACATGAAATCCCTGCCGAAAAAGTGCCGGCCACCGGCCGCGCGGCCCGAGAGGGAGAAGAAATTGCAGCCGATGGGGGTGCGCAGGGACGACGGATGCACGCCTTTTTCCGCGAACAACTCCCCGGTATACACGTGGGCGAGAACGCAATCGATGCCCAGATTCAGCGCCAGCAGGTGCTCCAGCGTGACGCGCGTCTGCGGGTTGGCGTCGCGGCATCCCGCCTCGATGCCCTGCATCTCTTCCACGTACTCCGCGGGGATGTCCGGCAGCATCTTCCGCGCCGCTCCTTCGATGATGTCAACCAGGAGCGTCTCGATGCCGGAGAGCGCCCGGGACCAGGACAGCGGGCTCGGGCCGAAAAAGGCGGGGACGACCTCGTGGAGATAGGCGCCGGCCATCCGCGACACGTCGGGTTCCGCCATCCTGCCGATAAGCCAGCCTTTTTCGAAGCCGGTGCCCTCCACGTAGTAAGCCTTCTTCGCCTTGCCGCGCGCCGCAATGGGAGTGCCGTCATGGATGGCCGCGACGCCGATGCTTTGACCCGTCTGCTGGAAGCCGCGCATTGCGCCCGACGCCCCCTGGTCGGGAAAACGGACAACGGTGAAATCATTCGCGGAGAATGCTGATTCGATCCGCGCGAATCGCTCCGAGACTGTTCCTGTCACGAACATCCTCCCCTTTCTGGATGGAGAGATTCTACCGATTATCAGAGCATGGAAACAACCCTGGGAATCATGGTCGATACGACCCACGGCATCGAATTCCGTGCGCTTGCCCGCAGCAATCGATGGGTCGCGCAGTGGCGCCCTGCGCGCGCCCTGGAATCGTTTCCCGCCTTCTCCTACGTCACGCGGTCGGAGCATTTCGACACCGAAGGGGCGGCAATGGATTTCATCCGCCGCAATGCCGCGCAGATCGTCAGCCGCACGATCTGACGGGTCTCGCGCCCGCGCCACATGAAAAAGCAGGCCGCGCAACGCGCTCTCCTCATCGTCGACGTGCAGAATGACTTCTGCCCGGGCGGCAGCCTTGCCGTGCATGAGGGGGACAGCATCATCGCCGTCATCAATCGGATCATGCCCCTGTTTCCCCGGATCATCGCCACGCAGGACTGGCATCCGCCGGACCACGTCTCTTTTGCTTCGGCGCATCCCGGGCGCATGCCGTTGGATGTCGTGGATGCGGGCGGCATTCAGCAGGTGCTCTGGCCCGACCACTGCGTGCAGGGCACCCGGGGAGCGGAGCTGCATCCCCGGCTGGACGCGCGGCCGCTCGGTCTCATCCTCCGCAAGGGCATGCGGCGCTCACTCGATTCCTATTCTGCGTTTTTCGAAAACGACCGCCGCACGGGCACGGGCCTTCGGCAGTATCTCAAGGGCCTCGCCGTGCGCGAGCTCTTTGTCTGCGGCCTGGCCACGGACTACTGTGTGAAGGCGTCGGTTCTCGACGCGCACAGGCTCGGCCTTCGCGTCACCCTGGTAACCGATGCCTGCCGAGGCGTTGATTTTCCACGCGACAGCGTCCGCGAGGCGCTCGATGCAATGCGAAAGGCCGGGGCTGCTCTCGTCGATTCGGCCGCGCTGGGCTGAGCCTCAGTCGCTTCCCAGCGGATCGATATGGATGAAGGCCCGGGAGACCTCGGCCATTTCTTCGATGGCGCTCTGGACCTTCTTGCCGATCTCGTGCGCCTGCTCGATGTTGATGCGCGGGTCGACGTCGATATGCACTTCGATCTCCACCGTCGTGCCCACGTAGTGGGCAAAGACGTCATTCAAGCCCAGCACGCCTTCGATTGCCGTGGCCTTGCCGCGGATGCGCGCGACGAGCTCCGCCGGCGGAGCCTCCCCCATGAGGTACTTGATATTGGCCTGGCCGATGGAGAAACCCGCGCGGATGATCCATGCGCCCACGAGGATGGCAGCCACGGGATCGAAGATCGGAAGCCCGAGATTCGACATGACGACGCCGATCAACACCGCGATGGAGATGAGGACGTCGTTCCTGTGATCGGTCGCGGAGGCCATGAGCGCCGTGCTGCCGGCGCGTACCGCTGCTGCCCGGACGTAGAGGTGCATGCCCAGCTTGATGACCATGACCGCGAGCAGCAGGATGATGGGCAGCAGTCCCTTCTCTGACTTCTCCCCGCTGAAAAGCCGTCCCACTGACTGGGCGATGATCTGGAATCCCACGATCCCGGTGAGGATTGCGACCATGAGACCGGCAAGGGGCTGGGCGCGCTTGTGCCCGAAGGGATGGTCGGCATCCGGCGCCTTGTGGGAGCTGCGCACGCTGATGAGCACGATAGTGGATGCGACGATGTCGGTGAGCGAGTTGAACGAGTCGGAAATGATGGC
>PMDT01000311.1 GCA_003154555.1 Spirochaetaceae bacterium | reverse complement strand
TCAAAGGCAGCGGCATGCGCTGGAAGCGCCGCGACAACACCCGGGTGCTTCGCGTCAGGACGGAAAAGCTCAACGGCAATCTCCACCACTACTTCCAGCCACAGCCTCAAGATTGGATTCCGGAGTCGGCAGTTGCCTGACTGTCAACTATCGGCGCCTATTCTTGAATTCCCACCCAACGCTTCGAAATCCCCCATGCCCTTGACATGGGCTCCCCTTCTGTGAATAACGAATAAAAATACATCCAAGGAGGTATTTATGCTGCGAAAGATTCTGACGGGCCTCATGCTCGTGGGGCTGGCCATTGGCGTCGTGTCCTGCGCAAAGAAAGCGCCCACCAAGCTCACGATCGCAACGGACTCCACCTTTCCGCCCATGGAGATGGTGGATACGAACAAGAATATCGTCGGCCTGGACGTCGATCTCATGAACGCCGCCGCAAAGGCCGGCGGATTTACCGTGGAGTTCAAGAGCACCGCCTGGGACGGCATCTTCGCCGGACTCGACAACGGGAAATACGATGCGGTCATGTCATCGGTGACGATCACCGACGAGCGCAAGAAGACCATCGACTTCTCCGTCCCCTATTTCAATGCGGGACAGATCCTCGTCGTGAAAACCGAGGCGAATGGCGTTACGACACTTGACGATCTGAAGGGCAAGACCGTCGGCGCGCAGATCGGGACCACGGGTGCGTTCGAGATCGACAAGGTGAAGGTCGCCGACAAGATCACCGAAAAGACCTATGACGAGATCGGGCTTGCTGTCGCGGACCTCGTGAATGGCAGGATCGACGGAGTGGTTGTGGATACGCCGACGGCCGCCAACTACGTGCTGCAGAGCGACACGTACAAGGGCAAGCTGAAGATCGTCGGCAAGCCTTTCACCGAGGAATACTACGGGGTCGCGGTGAAGAAGGGCAACACGAAGGTTCTGGACATCATCAACGCCGGTCTCAAGAAGGTTCTTGACGCGGGCGACAACAAGGCGATCGAGGACAAGTGGCTGAAATAGGAACTGAACAGGAAGGCGGCGTCTCGACAGAGACGCCGCTCTCTCCTCGACGCGAGGCGCGGGCAGCGCGCAACACGCGTATCGAGGTCACCGACGGCGCGCTGATCCCGGGCCGCGGTGAGAAAGCAACATTCTCCTCGTGGAGAATTTCTTTTTTCGGGGCGCTCGCGGTCCTCGCCTACCTCTTCATATTCCGCCCTCACCCCTATCGGGAAATCATGCTGTTCCTGCCGGATGGAATCCTCCGGACCTTCGAGGTCACCCTCATGTCCATCGTGTGCGCGCTGGTTGTGGGGCTGATCGCGGGCCTGGGCAGGATCTCGCGTGTCGTCATTCTCAATCGCATTGCAACCATCTACGTGGAAATCATCCGCGGAATCCCGCTTCTCGTGCAGATCTTCTACATCTACTACGCGTTGGGGAAGATCATCCAGGTTCCCGATATTATCGCGGCCGTGATCGCCATGACGGTGTGCTACGGCGCCTACCTTGGAGAGATATTCCGCGCCGGCATCCAATCCATCGCCAAGGGGCAGATGGAAGCGGCCATTGCACTCGGGCTGACGCGGGGACAGGCGTTGCGGCGCATCATTCTCCCGCAGACCATCCGCGTGGTCCTTCCGCCGCTGGGCAATGAGTTCATCGCACTTCTGAAAGACTCGTCGCTCGTGTCCATCCTCGCGGTGTCCGACCTGCTGCGCCGCGGCCGCGAATATGCCTCCAAGACATTCGACTACTTCGAGGCATTCACTGTCGTGGCGCTGGTCTACCTCGTCATGACGCTGTTCTTCTCCCGGCTCGTCGCGCTCATGGAGAAAAGGATGGACCGCCGTGGCAGATAGGGTGCGGATCGTCAATGCATGCAAGACATTCGGCAAGGTCATCGCGCTGCGCAACGCCTCTCTCACGGTGAAGCCCGGCGAGGTCGTGCTCGTCATCGGGCCCTCGGGCAGCGGCAAGAGCACGATGCTGCGCTGCATCAACCGGCTGGAGAATCTCACCTCGGGGGAGATCTGGGTGGACGATGACCAGGTGACCGACCANNTTCCCCCATCTCACGGCGCTGGAGAACATCATCCTCGCTCCCCGCATCGTGAAGAAAATCCCGGACGCCGCGGCACGCGAGCTGGGCAAGTCTCTTCTGCAGCGCGTAGGGCTTTCCGAAAAAGAAAAGGTCTACCCGGANNGAGATGATCAAGGAAGTGCTCGATGTCATGGTGGAGCTTGCAAAGGAAGGCATGACCATGCTCGTCGTTTCGCACGAGATGGGGTTCGCGCGCGCGGCGGCCCACACGGTCGTCTTCATGGATCACGGCGAGATCATCGAGAGGGGTCCCCCCGAGGCCGTCTTCGACGCGCCGAAGGAGGAGCGCACCCAGCGCTTCCTGAAGCACATACTGTAAAATGAACGAGCCCCCGGACGGGGGCTCGATTTGTTTCAAAGGCCAACTTTCTGGAGGTCCTGCGCGCANNGCGCGCCGGTCCTAGTAGCTCTTCATCTGGGAAACCTTGCGGGCCCTCTTCATGCGCTTGCGCTCGAGAGCCTTCTTTTTGCGATTGAGAATGGCCGAGGGCTTCTCAAAAAACTCCCTCTTCTTCCACTCCCTGATGATCCCTTCCTTCTCCACCTGGCGCTTGAAGCGCTTGATGGCCTTTTCAAGGGGCTCATCGTCGCTCACTTCGATGTAGGCTATTGGACTCACCTCCCTTCGGTGCCGATGCGGGGCTCAATGTCGACGATATCGGCGTTTTTGTCAAGGAGAGGCGCCTTGATCAGCGCCTCGGGATCGACGGGAACACCGGACGCCTGGACTTCCCAATGCAGGTGCGGCCCGGTGGCGAAGCCTGTCATTCCCACCTTGCCGATGACGGCTCCTTGCGCAACGACGTCGCCCACCTTTGCATCCAGCTCTGACATGTGGAAATAGATGGAGAAAAGCCCCGGCAGGTGCTCGATGACCACCGTGTTGCCGGTGAGAATGCGGGTGTCGGCGATCACCACGCGCCCGTTGCCGCAGGCAAGGACCGGCGTCCCCTGCGGAGCCCCGATGTCCAGGCCTTCGTGCACGGACGAGCCGGTCGTTCCATCGTCGTAGTCGTATTCCCTGCGATCCCCATAGCCACCTGTCCTGTGCGCGCCCGAGAGCGGGTCGACAAAAGGCCCGGTCTGGAAGAGCGCATCCGGATGCGGCGTTGCCAGCGCAAGGGCGAGACTCCTGCCCTCTGCGATTTTTCGCGGATCGGGTGTCGTGGCAAGCGATGTAAGCGCCTTGCTCAGGCTGATGCGCTCGGTGAAAAAACGTCGCCCCATGACGCTGAATGGCTCCAGGAAAAGCCACGTGCGGGCTCCTGCGGTGACGTCCACCGTAAGCGTGCGGCTGCGCGCCATGCCATCCGCCGGGATGCCGAGCAGCGCGACCCAGAGCTCACTGCCGCCATTCGACGAAACACGGAACCCTCGCGTGCGCGTGAGGGGTGCTTTCCCCGGCAGGGCAAGGAGCACGGACATTGAATCCAGCGCATCCGTCGAGCGGATATAGAGACGGGCAACCTCGCCCGGCGTGGCCGATGTGCCCGCTTGAAAGTCCGGGGCAAGCGGTTGTTGCCCGGGTGGAAACATTGAGAATGTTCCCCGGACGGGGACCAGAGCGCCGCCCTTCACACTGTAGACGGCCCCCGGGGTGGCGACACAGGTCGACGGCAGAGGGCTCGTGAGGTCGAAGGTATCCGCTGCAAGGATGCCGCCGGCGCTGGCAAAGAGAAGGAGGAGCGCGGTGGCGACCGCGCGCGGTGTTCGACGACTCATTTCCTGAGGTCGACGATGGTGAGCTGGAGGTTTTCGCTGCCGCCGTAGGAGTTGCGGCCGAGGCGGTACACGACATCGACGGCATCGCCTATTGTGAACTCCGCGGGGAAGCGCGGTGCCGCATTCCAGTACACGGCCGGCCACTTGGTCTTTCCGGCCTCCAACAGCAGCTTCAAGTGACTCATATCCTTTCTCCCGATCAGCTCGCAGTGCGCCACGCGCATGCCACGCGTGAGGAAGACGAGCGCCGGGTTGCCCTCTCCATAAGGTTCGAACATGTCAACCGTCTTCTGCAGATCCGGAGACAGAAACGTGATGGGTATCTCGGCGTCGACGGTGACGGTCTCTTCGCCCGCGGCGGGCTGTGCAATATCCTCGATGCCGGCGTAGAACGATTCGACGAAGGCGCCCAGCTTCCCCCGCTCGACGCTGAATCCACCGGCAAAATCATGACCGCCATAGTTCAGGAAGTCTGGTCCATGCCGGGCAAAGAAATTGGCGATCACATGGGGCTGATTGCACCGGATGGATCCGACGGCCAGCTCACCGGCTTCCGCGATGACGATGGAGGGCGCCTTGAAGAAGCCCTGCAGCCTCGAGGCGATGATGCCGGTAATCCCCTTCTGCACCCGTTCGTCATGCACGAGGATGCAACGTCCGCCCGATCGCTCCAGCGATTCCTTTGCCGGGCCCATGAGCAGAGACCACGCGCTTTCTCCCAGGCTTTTGCGCTTTCCGTCCAGGGCGAAAAGCTGTTCCACGAGGCCGTCGGCCTCTTCCGCCGTGGTCGCCAGGAGGACCTGCGTCGCCTTGCCCGGCTCCCCCATGCGACCCGCCGAATTGAGCAGCGGCGACACCTGCCACGCGATATCGGTCGTGCTGATCCTTTTGCCCAGGAGATCTTTCCGCTTGAACACCTGGCGGAGCCCGGGCCGCTCGGAAGCACGCAGCTGCGTGAGCCCCTGGCGCACGAAGATGCGGTTCTCATCGACGAGCGGCATCAGGTCCGCGAGCGTTCCCAGCGTGACGAGGTCGAGGTGTGCGGCGCACGGCGAAAGCCGCGCCTGCTCGCGCGCGACGATGAGCGTGGAAAAGACCTCCGCGAGGGTGTCGATCTCTGTGAGAGCGCGCGGCGCATAGCGCGCAGACCGCGCTGCCTGCTGGAGCTTCAGCAGGCTCTTGCCCGCGAGGTCCGGGAGATACTGGGAGATCAGGGGCCCGATGTCGGACAGGGGAAGCGAGACATCAGGGCCCAGGAACTTGGCAAAGAGCCGCCCCTGCAGGGCCGCGTCGAGGACGAGAAGCTCGTCGCCCGCGATGAACGACGCGAGCCGGCTCTTCTCAAGCGATACCATGCCGGGCACGAAGCTCTCCACGATCCGTTCCGTCTCCACGAGATTCGTCAGGCGCAGCGCCTCCACCACGAGGGTTTCATTTGCAGGGCGCGCGTTGAGAAGACAGAAAGAGACGCCGTAGAACGGCGAATGGGAAAAGCGAAGCGCCCACTCCACCTTGGCGGCAACCGCGCAGCCGCAGAGATCGCGGAAGGGATAACCCGGCAGTTTGGGATTCACGACGGCTATCGCCGGTGGAAGGTCCCCGGGGGGATTGTGGTGGTCGATCACGACGCAATCCACGCCCCGCTCCGACGCCATGGTGATCTCTGCCGCATTGGAGACCCCGCAGTCCACCGTCAGCAGGAGGCCCACGCCGTCCGTGACCGCCCTCTCGATCGCCTTCTCCGACAAGCCATACGCGTCCTCGCCCTCCGGGAGCATCCACTGGACATCTCCGCCCAGCTCCGTCAGCGTCTCGAAAAGCAGCACGGTGGACGTGATGCCGTCGACGTCGCGGTCGCCGAAGATGAGGATTTTTTCGCCGCTGTCCACGGCCGCGTTGATCCGCTCCACTGCATCCATCATGGCCGGCATGAGAAAGGGATTATGGACGTAGCGGGTGTCGTTTTCGAGGAAATAGAGCAGCTGCTCGGGCGCGGTGATCCCTCGCCGCGAGAGAATCGCCGCCGGCAGCAAATCGATCTCGAATCGGCGCGCGATCTCCTTGACGAGCTGCGTATCGATCGGGGACTTGTTCCACTTCATGCGCGGGTGATCTCTTCGATGATCAAGGCAATCGGTGCGGGCCGTGTGTCGCCGAGCGTGAATGCGGACCCTGCCAGCGCGCAGGCCTGGGCGACCTTTTCCTCCGTGCTGCCGTGAATGCGGCAGAGGATATCTCCGCGGGCGACACGGTCACCTGCTTTTACCTCGAGGACGATGCCGACGCCGGGTAAGACGACATCGTCCTTCTTCGACCGACCGGCTCCCAGAATCACGGACGCCACCCCGATGGCGTACGCATCGATCCTCTGGACCACCCCGGCCGCCTGCGCGAGTACCGGCTTTGCCACAGGTGCGTGCGGTCCCTTGCGGGGGTCCTCGAGGCAGCGGACATCTCCGCCCTGGAACTCGACATTCTTCACGAAGCGCTCCCAGGCGCTGCCGTCCGCGAGCTTCGTGCGCGCAAGGCGCTCGCC
>PMDT01000213.1:17628-18356 GCA_003154555.1 Spirochaetaceae bacterium | reverse complement strand
CCGGTCAGTCGCCCCGCCGTCTCCCGTCATTTGCGCATCCTGGAAAAAGCACAGCTTGTCTCCCACGCGCGCCGGGGGAGCAGCAATATCTTCCAGGTGAACGAGCAGGCTTTCCGCTCGGCGCAGGCGTACCTGGAGGAGTTCTGGTCCGGCACCCTGGCGCGATTCAAGCTGGTGGCGGAAAACAGGNNAAAACAGGCCGTCCCGGAGGAAGCCGCGGTGAATCAACCCGTCATCAAGAGCGTTCACGTCGACTGCCCCATTGACGATGCCTTTGTCACGTTCACGGCCCGCATTGACCTGTGGTGGCCGGTTGCGCATCGTCGCTACCGCGGCTCGGTCATGGTCCTTGAGCCATGGGCGGGAGGCGGCTTTTTCGAAAAATCCCCCGCGGGTGAGCAGGCGCGGCTGGGCGAGGTGATTCGTTTCGAACCTCCGCGGGCTCTTGCCTACACCTGGTATCCCGGCGCCGTCGCGGCACCTACGCTCGTGGAGGTCGATTTTGCAGAGAAAAGCAACGGCGTTCTCGTGACGGTGACCCACTCAGAGGGCCAGAGCGCCTTGGGTGTCGAGTGGCCGAACAGGGCAAAGAAGTTCACCGCATCCTGGGAGGTTGTGCTTCCTGCATTCGGTCGCTTTATCGCTGCTGAAGAGTCAATGCCACTCAAGGAGGAGTAATGGCGTCAAGCGTGAAAGGCGCAGGCACGAAGGAGAAGCCCTGGACTCTC
>PMDT01000213.1:0-17556 GCA_003154555.1 Spirochaetaceae bacterium | reverse complement strand
GGCGGTTGGTACGGCCTCAAGAAGGGCCTGCGGGGCCGATTCGGCAACTACGTGCCGCCGGTCATGGAGGTGTTGAAGCTCGCCGAGGTCGAGCACAACCCCAAGGGCAACCGGATGAAGGCGCTGTAGCCGATCCGGTTTTCCATCGCTGCCTTCGTCCCGGGATTCCCGATCGGCTGGCTCCTGTGAAGGGAGCTGCGGCGCCCGGAACGCAGCTCCCGGATCGAGGCGCCACGCTGCCGCCATTTGCCTGACGGCAGGCAGGCCGGACGCGGCGCTTTTTCATGATCAGGTGACGCGTTTTTTCGTCACGGCCTTCTCCTCCCGCTCATACCAATCGCGCCAGATGATCCGATACATCGGGATCCAGCGCGGCAGATGTTTCAGCACGGGGATGAAGGGCGCAAACAGGAGCAGCAGGAAGAAGACGATCATCATGGAACCGACGATGACGTCGGCATTCGGCGCCGTACTGAGAGGAGGGATCTGGTACCAGATGGCATACGGCCAGAGCCACCACGGCCCCGGCAGGTTGCCCACCTCATGCGTAATGCCCCACTGCGTTCCCAGCATGTCGAAGCCGTCTGCGACGTTCTGGTCGACATCTTCCTGGAAGAAAAGCATGGCCCTGGTATTGTCCAGGGTGTACGGAAGCCTGTCGCTGCTGGTGAGGGCGCCCTCCAGCAGGCCCGCGCGGCCCAGGGCCAGCATGCCCAGCATCATGACGGGGACGGGTCCGTACTCTCCCGTCGGAACCTTGACCTGGCCATTGGTCTCCTCTGCCTTGTCCAGTGCGTCGCTGTAGGCCTTGGACCACGCCTTCTGCTGGTCCTCCTTCGCCGCGGTCCACACTTTCAAGGCCGCATCGACGTCCTTGTTGAGCATCGCAACCTTGTGAAGCGGCGCAATGACCAGGTCCTGCTCGGCGTCCAGGGGCATCGTCACGCCGAGGACCGTCGCGGGGCCGGGGCCGAGGATGCGCTGAATATTGTCCGTGTCCCTGGTGTACGGGGGACCGTAGCTCTGCAGCGCACTCTCACCGGAGAGGAAGTCTGCGGCAGTCTTCAGAAAATCGAGGGGATGATTGGTCGCCACGTCCTCTCCACGCACCGTAGGCGCGTCCGGGGACTTGAAGATAAGCGCAAGAGCGACGACGACAACGGCAACGATACCCAGTGCGATCAAGCCTTCGCGGACGAGATCGTACGGCTTCATCGGTACGCCGCTCAGGTATGCATCCGATTTGCGGCTCATTTTTTCACCTCCCCACGGGCAGGGTAGGGTTTGACCGGTCCTTCGTGCCGGATGAAGAGAATGTGGACCGCGACGAGGATGATGACGACGGCGGGGAAAACGGCCACGTGAAGCGTGAGGACCTGGCCGTAGTTGGTGGTCGCGAAGAAGCCGCCGACACCCATGGCGTTCATCGCATCCTTTGCCTCCACCGCGTGCCACTGGGCGGACCAGTTCGCAGCGGACAGGTAGCCGGTGAATCCGCTGAATATCGCCGCTCCGAGGGTGAGCACGCCGATCATCCAGGTCTTCCACCTGCCGTCACGGAAGGCGCCCAGGAAATACTTTGTCGCGAGGTGGAGCACCATGCAGGCGAAGAAAAGCTGGACGGACCAGAAATGGAACGAATTGAAGACCTTCCCGGTTGCCCGGACGTGGTACCAGCCCGGGCCGAATATCGCCATGATCAGGCCGGTGAGGACGATCATGACCAGTGAGCAGAGCGTGAAGACACCGAAGAGGTACGCCAGCGAATTGACGTAAACGGGAAGCTTCGTCGGAAGGGCATCGTCGAGGGTAAGCTTGTCTTTTACGAAACCCTGCATTCTTTCCGTGATGCTCATTTTTTCCTCCGATCCTGGCGCTCCCGTCCGCGCTCGATCCACTTCGGCAGGCGTGCCCAGGCGGCGAGGAAAAAGACGGCGATGATAATCGCCCCGATAATGATGTTCGGAACCGACCAGTCGAAAATGAGAAACCTGATGTGGTGCACGGCTGGCACGAGCTGGGAACCGACCCCTTCCATCGATCACCTCCTGATCGGGACACGGATACGGACCCGTCTTGCGTCGCTCAGGCACATCTACGGTGCGCCCGGGAATCGGGCGGCTCGCTCAGACCGCGGATCTTGCCCCAAACATAACAACGGAGGACGCGCCGAGCAATGAGAATTCCTTGCAATTGCGGAAAACTCTTGCTTCGTCGCTTCGTCGCTTTTATCTTCTGATGCACCGGCGCGAGGCCGGCAAGGAGGAACAATGCCTCGGACCATTCATTTCGAAATTCCCAGCGCCAATCCTGCGAAAGCAGTGGAGTTCTACAAGAAGGCATTCGGCTGGAAGATCAAGAAGTGGGGCAAGGAGCAATACTGGATGATCACGACCGGCAAAGAACCCGAGCCGGGCATCGACGGGGCGATCATGCCGAAGAAAGACCTGAAGACCACCGTGAATACCGTGGGCGTGGCATCGGTCGACAAAGCGATAAAGAAGATCCTGGCGATTGGCGGGAAGGTGGTCCGTCCGAAGATCGCCATTCCCACGATGGGCTGGATCGCCTACTGCGCGGACCCTGACGGGAATGTCTTCGGCATCATCGAGATGGACAAGGCCGCGGGATAGGAAGGCGCGCGCAGCGGGGCGGGCGTACGCGTCCGCCCTGCCTGCGACAGGAAACTCAGGCCAGGATGCCTTCCCCATGCGTGAGACGGAATTTTCCCGCCCCGATGAAGAACACGACGAATGCCATGAGAAAGTAGAAGGCTTCGACTTCCAGCCCCCAGGCACCTGAGCGCTGGAGGACAAAGGCATTGCGGTGGGCAACAAGCAGCACCGCCATGACAATGTTGAAGGCCACAACGACCGACGCGAGACGCGACCACAGCCCGAGGATTAAAAAGACCGGCGCGACTACCTCACCGATGTAGACCCCGTACGCGACGAATCCGGGAAGATGATAGGTGGCCAGCGCGGGGCCAAACGGCACGCCATGGATGATCTTGGAAATTCCGTGAAAAAGGAGAAGCCCGCCTATTGTCAGGCGGAGCAGAAATTTGCCGACGTCTTCCATGCAATCCCTCCTTGCATCTGTCGAAAAGCTATGGAGTGACCCTGCAAGCGTCAAGCTTTGGAGCGAAGGGGGCAAAAAGGCCGAAGAAAGCCGGCTACCGGCTTCTCTCCAGCACGGTGACGCAGTTCGTCACGCCGGAGCCGCCCACGTTGAATGTCACGCCGATGACCGGTGTCTTCTTCGACGGCGCAGCCCCGATCGGCTGACCGGTGAGCTGTTTGTAGACCATCGCGTGCATTGACACACCCGTGGCGCCGACGGGGTGACCCTTTGCCTTGAGCCCGCCGGAAAGGTTGACGCAGCAGCCGGGGTCGTCGCGGCCGAACCTGCCGTCAAGGTAATCGAAACCTGCCCGACCGTCCTTCGAGAGCCCAAGGGCTTCGGTGGTAAGGAGCTGATTGATCGTGAAACAGTCATGCACCTCGGCAAGATCGACATCCGCGATCGACACGCCCGCCTCGGCGAATGCACGGCGGACAGCCTCCTTGCCGGCCAGGAGCTCGTGCATGTTGCCGTGGCCCGCGAGGGGAAGGCGCTCGTTCGCGTGCCCGATGCCGGCAATCCGCGCCGATGTGCCGCCGCGCCTTTCGGCGTCCTCCGTGCGCATGATGACCACGGCCGCTGCGCCATCGCTCACGAGCGAGCAGTCGTGGAGCCGCAGAGGCTCTGCAATCATCGGATTCTTTTCCGGGGTCAGGGCGAGTATTGCATCAGCAGTGAAGAGCCCGAGCCTGTCTGACGGCCCGCCCTTGCCGAAGTGTGCAAGCGGGTTGTCCACGCCGTTGCGGTAGCACAAAGCCGAAACCGTCGCGAGAATGCGCGCCAATGTTTCGGCCGGCAGATCGTAGCGGGCCGCATAACCTTTGGCGTATTCCGCGAACAGGCGGGGGAACGTGATGTCCTTCAATCCCTCGTCGGGCCAGTACGACGCCGTGGCAAGAGCGTGCGTGGCGCCTTTCGTGTCGAGCAGGTTCATCTTCTCGACGCCCATGACCAGGGCGACGCGGGCGCGCCCCGCCTCGATTGCGTTGATCGCGTCATAGATTGCGACGGAGCCCGACGCGCAGGCAGCCTCACAGCGGGTGATGGGCGTGAAGCGAAGCCCCTGCGGGTCGATCTCGGCGGCAAATGCCGCCAGATGCTCCTGGTTTGCGAACTGACCGGGCGCAAATGTTCCCACCCAGACGCCGTCCACGTCCCTGCCCTCGATACCGGCATCAGCCAGCGCGCCGCGCCCGGCCTCCAGCATGAGATCGTAGATGGTCTTCAGATCCGTCACGGCGCCCGTCTGCTTGTCTCTGCGGACGAAATTGCCGAATGCCGTGTTGTAGGCACCGATAATGCTGGCGCGGCTCATGGCTGCAACCTCCCTTTGATTATCCCGCCTGTGTCCGAATGAACTCTTCCAGGAGACCGGTGAAAACAGCAGGGTCCTCCACGACGACCGAATGCCCGACGCTTTCCAGTATCGTCAACCGGGCGTGCGGAAATGCATCCGCCGTCTCCCTTGCCATCGCTTCCGTGACGATGACGTCCTTACGGCCCCAGATGACAAGGACCGGACCGTTGAAGGCCGCGCAGCGTCCACGATAGTCGAACCGTCCCAGGGCCTCGGCATTCCCCACCCAGGCCGCCGGAGCCATCTTCGCCGCATCGTCAACGAGCAGGTTGAAGAAAGGCTCGTCCTTGAGCGTGGGGACCACGGCGCGAAGTGCCTGTGCAAGAACCTCCCGGTTCGTGCGCATCATTTCTATCAGCGGGTGATGCTCCTTTGGTGTCACGAGGCCTGAGGGAGCCGCCGAATCGACGAGCACGAGCCCGCGGAAGCGCCGCGGAAAGCGTGCGGCAAGCGATATTGCAACGGCGCCGCCGAGGGAGTGGCCCACGAGTATCGGACGGTCCATTGCCTGGCACGTGATGAATGCATCTACCGCGTCGGCGTACGTGTCGATATCCGGGGCGCCGTGCAAAGGATCAGACTGGCCGAAATTGGGCATGTCGAGCGCAGTAGTTTTGGCGTCCTTGATCTGCATGACACGGTCGAACCACCGCAGGGAGCCGGTATTTCCATGCACGTAAAGAACGGGCACGCCCGCGTCCTGCTCGACGTAATGAATTGCCACATCGCCGACATTCACTTTTCCGCTTTTCATCGGGGGCTCCCTTCACGGAAGGCGCAGATTTGTGTATTCAGGCAAAGGATTGTTTCGCCATCCATGCCGCTGAGCTCGCAACCAGTTTTCACATCGTTGATGGCTGCCTGCGGCATCTCAGATCCCCAGGTACGAGCTGATGACATGCGGGTTGTGAAGAAGGCCCTCGGCGGTGTCTTCCAGGATGACACGCCCGTTTTCCAGCACGTAACCGCGGTCAATTGCCTTCAGGCTTTCCCGCACGTTCTGCTCGGTGACGAGAATCGACATCGACGTCTTGAGCTGCGCGAGCTTTTCAAAGACCTCCGCGACTATCGAGGGCTGGAGGCCGAGCGACGGTTCATCGAGGATGAGAAGCTTCGGATTCGCCATCAAGGCACGGCCTATCGCCACCATGCGCTGTTGTCCGCCCGACATGGTCCCGGGAAGCTGCCGAAAGCGCTCCTTCAGGATCGGGAAAAGGCCAAGCACTGATTCGCGCCGCTCGTCGATCATGTCCCGTGCATGCGGAATGTAGGCGGCTCCGAGCTCCAGGTTGTCCGCTACCGACATGGCCGGGAAGAGCTCCCTCTCCTGGGGCACGAGCGCGATGCCCGCGCGTGCGATCTGGTACGTGCTGAGGGCAGCGAGATTCTGGCCGTCGAGCTCCAATGTCCCCGCGGTGGGCCGCACCATGCCCAGGAGCGCGCTGATGAGGGTCGTCTTTCCGGCCCCGTTCGGCCCGAAAAGACCGACGGATTCCGCCCCGACGTCGAATGACACACCCCGCAGAACGGGGAGCCTGCCATAGCCGCACTCGAGATTCCTGATCGTGAGCATCAGGCGGCTCCGCCGAGGTATGCAGCGATAACGCGCGGGTTGCGGGAAACTTCCTCATACGGTCCGGCGGCAATGATTTCCCCATTTTCCAGCACGATCACGCGATGGGTCAGGTCCCGGATGACGCTCATGACGTGCTCCACGACTCCGACGCCGATATTGTGCCGGCGACTCACGGACTGCACGAGCCCGACCATCTCCCGAGTCTCATCGACGTTGAGACCGGCCATGACCTCGTCCAGAAAAAGAATCTCGGGGTTGTTCGCAAGGGCCCGGGCGATCTCCATCTTTTTCGTTTCCAGCATGGTTATTTCGGCGACACCGCGGTCCAGCCGTTCCAGGCCGAGTGAGCCGCAGATCGTATCCGCCTCAACGCGCGCCTGTCGAAGGCGCATGCCCCTGCTGAAGAGGAAGCCGAGCATCACATTCTCCCGCACCGTCAGGCTCTGGAGCGGGTGGATGAGCTGGAATGTCCGCGCGATGCCCGCGCGCGCGCGCAGGTGCGGGGCATCGCTGGTGATGTCGCGGCCCTTGAACATGATGCTTCCGCTGCTGGGCAGATAAACGCCCGACACGAGGTTGATGAACGTGGTCTTGCCCGAGCCGTTGGGTCCGATGACTCCCAGTATCTCCCCGCGATCGAGACTGAACGAGACATTATTCACCGCGACGAGGCCTCCGAAACGTCTTGTGAGTCCCCGTGTCTCCAGTGTCGACATCACTTCCCCCACGCGCCCGCGTCGACGCGATTCTCCGCAACGGGTGCGACGGCATGACGGCGGCTGCGCAGCAGGCCGTACAAGCCCTGCGGCATGAAAAGGATTACGAGGACGATGATGATGCCATAGACAACGAGATGACCGTACGGAATGTGCAGCTTGAGGAACTCGGCGGCGATGCCCAGCAGCAAGGCGCCGATCACGGGCCCCGGGGTGCCGTGTATTCCCCCCAGGAGCGCCATTGCGAGCGGGAGGAGCGTATAGTTCGAGTCGAATACTGCATCGGGGGATGCAAAGCCGTAGCCCTGGAGCTGGATGCCACCGACGATGCCCTGGATGAACGAGCTCACGACGAACGCGACCAGGAGATACTTGAATATGCCGATTCCGCTCGCTGCCGCGCTCTGCTCATTGTTTCGGATTGCGCTCAGTGCGAGGCGGATGCGGGATTTTTCGAACATCGTTGATGCCGCGCAGGCGATGACCACCGCCGCGAGCACGAGCCAGTACAGCGACTTTGATTCCCCGTTGAAGATAAGCTTCGGCAGGACGAGACCCTCCGGGCCGCCCGTGAAATCCGACCAGTTCTGGATGATGACCCGGAATATCTCGGCCAGTGCCAGGGTCGTGATGCTGAAGTACACCGCGCGCAGCCGCAGGATGACCAGGCCGAGTATCAGCGCCACAGCTCCGGCAAAAACTCCTGCAAAAAGAATGGAAAGAATCGGTGACATTCCTCCCCGCAGCACGGAAAGAGCCGCCGCGTATGCCCCGAGCCCGAAGAAGCCCGCAATGCCGAACGAGATCTGCCCCGAGCGCAGGAGCATGTCCCAGCTTATGGCAAGGGCCATGTAGGTGAGCACGCTCCGCGCTACCGCAAGCGGGTAGGGGCCCGAGACGAGTGGAAGAAGTGCCGCGGCTGCGAGGGCGAGCAGGGGGATGAGGAACGAAAGCGGTCTTCTCATCTCTTTCGCTCCCGGTAGGAACGGACGAGTATCGTGGCAATGATGATTGCGAAGAAGACGATATTCGACCAACCCGCGTAACCGCGGATGCCATTGATGACGGCCTCCGAGAGACCCAGCGCGAGGCTGCAATACAGGACTCCCACGATGTTGCCGACACCTGCCATGGCGACCAGGCAGAACGATTTCATGGTGTATGGTCCCCCGACTCCGGGGAATATGGCCTGCTTGGTGAGAAAGAGCGAGCCGACGATACCCATCAGCCCGACGGCAATCGAAAAAATAATGCCGTATGTGCGGTCCACATTGATACCGACGATGGCAGCGCCCCGCGGGTTCTGGCCCACTGCGAGGGCGGCTTTGCCCATTCGCGTCCGCTGGAGGAAAAGGCGCAAGCCGACGGCGAGCAGAACGGCAACGGCAACATAGACGAAATCGAAAACGCCGAAGCTCACATCGCCGATGGTCGCGGAAGCAGAGACGTAGGAGAGGGAGAGCTTGAATGACTGCGACGTGAAGGCGAGATTGGCGATCTGGCTGAATGCAATGGCGAGGCCGAATGTCAGGATGAGCTGGTTGAGCTCAGGGGCCTTGAGGGCGTGCTTGATCGTCGCCTTGTAGATCAGCCACCCGAATGCCGCCATGACGAGAGCCACGGGGACCATGGCGACAAAGGGGTCGAGACCGAGGAGCCGGTTCGCGACGAAATAGGCAAGATAGGCGGCCACCATCATGAGCTCGCCGTGGGCGAGATTGACGATGTGGACGATGCCGAGCACGAGCGCCATGGGGATTGCGACAGCCGCGTAGAGGCCCGCCCTCTGCACGCCATACACCAGTACGGTGGGTTTCCAGAGCAGGATCAGGACGACCGCTGCCGCCACGACAGCTGCCCACAGGATCGTCGAGCGTTTCACCGCCATCCCCGGATGCCCCCTGCCGCGAGCGTGCGGCGTTAACAGGCGGTCCGGCCGCACTGCGACCGGACCGCGAATGCCGATCCGCTGCTACCAGGCAGGGAACGGGTAGACTATTGGCTTCGACTGGACCTCGAAAGGCCAGATGACTTCCTGTCGTCCGTTCTGCCACTGAAGGATCTTCTGGTTGCGGATGCCCTGGTGCTTGATGATGTTCGAAGGGCTGAAGGTGATGGTCTCACCGAGCGGGGAGGCGTATTTCGTCGCCTCCAGCGCGGCGATCAGCTTCGCCTTGTCCGTGCCGCCGGCGCGCTTGATGCCATCCGCGACGATATAGACCGCGCTGTAGGAGAGCGCGGCGAAGTAGCTCGTCGGTGCCGTTCCCACTGCCTTGACGTAGGCGTCGTAGAACTTCTTGCTCGCGGCGCTGATGTCGTTGATCGACTGTGCCCACATGCCGTAGAGCATGACGTTTTCCGCCAGGGGCGACTTGCTCATGTCCGCGGGCCACGCGGGAGGTGCCCCGAGATAGACGGGCGGGGAGAACTTCATTGCCTTCGACTGTTCCAGCAGGGGCAGGGCGTCCTGGGCATAGCCGGCCCAGAGAAAGAGATCGGGCTTGAACTCCTTTGCCGCCTCGAGCACGGCCGAATAATCGCTGCCGCCCTGCAGCGCGCTCTTGAACGAGGCGCCGTCGAACTGGTAGCGGGTGCCGAAAATGGCCTTGGACGCATCGAAGGACGACTTGCCAAACGCCCCTTCCTCATAGGCAAGGAAGATGCGGTTGATCTTGATGGCGGGATACTTCTTTTGAATAGCGTCCCAGCCGTCCGCGTAGCTCTGTCCCTGGTTGTAATCCCACGGATGCAGGTGGAAATACCAGTCGGAGTCGGGGCTCGGTCCGAGAGCTTTTTCCACGGTCGTGCTGGCCGCCGCGCCTGTGGCGACCGTGACGATCTGGTACTTCTTCATGGTCGGCACCTGGGCAAGTGCGACGCCCGAGGCTATTCCGCCGATGAGCACGTCGACCTTGTCCACCGTGGCGAGCTTCTCGATGGCTGCCACGCCCTTGTCGCCCTTGCCTTCATCGTCCACGATGATAAGCTGGAGCTGCTTTCCCAGGACGCCGCCGGCCTTGTTGATCTCGTCAAACGTGAAAAGCAACACGTCCTTGAGGGAGGTCTCGCTGATGGCCATGGTGCNNCGCAGATCGTCACCGCGAGGGCGACGCAGACGGTGATCGCCAGTCTCTTCCTCATTGTCCTGCCTCCTTGGGGCGCGTTCAGCGCACCCCCGTATCACCCGTGCGGTGCGGTCATGCGGCCCGCAGGCCGCGGCCGTCCGCGTTCTGAAGACAAAATCCTTCTGCTACAGAACTACAGAACCAGTCCTCCGTCGACGCGGAGCACCTGGCCCGTGATGAAGACCGAATCATCCGAGCACAGGAAGAGCACTGCGTTGGCGATGTCCTGTATCTCGGCAAGCCTTCCCAGGGGCGTGCGCGCGATGATAGGCTCCAGCACCTTTGCCGGCACCGACTCGATCATCGGTGTCCGTGTATACCCCGGGGAAACGGCATTCACGCGTATCTTTGCGCCCTTGCGCGCGAACTCCCGCGCCCATCCCTTTGTCATCGCCACGATGCCGCCCTTGCTCGCCGCGNNTTCCGCGGCGCCAGCTCCTTGGCCAAGGCGCGCGTCAGCCCGTTGATGCCGCCCTTGCTCGCCGCGTAGTTCGTCTGCCCCATATTGCCATCCAGGCCGACGATGGAGCTGATGCTCACGACCGCTCCGGACCCGGCTTCCATCATGCGCGGCGCGACCGCGCGGGTCATGACGAACACGCCTTTCAGATTCACCCCGATGACGGAGTCCCAGTCATCGTCCGTCATCTTGCCCAGCATCGCGTCGTGCGTGATGCCGGCGTTATTGACCAGCACGTCGATGGCACCCGATTCCGCGACGATACGGTCCACGACCGCATTCACTGCCGCGGACTGGGTGACGTTCACGACCACGCCGCGGGCTGCAGGGCACGCCTTTTCCAGCGATGCGAACTCTTTGTCATTGATGTCCAGCGCCCAGACGCGGCGCGCCCCTTCACGCGCAAATATCTCGACGATTCCCCTGCCGATGCCCTGCGCACCACCTGTCACGACGCACACCTTGTCTTTCAATCGCATGACGTCTCCCCCGGTCGCTCCCTTCCGCTCCGACTCAGCGGCGTACCGCTGAAGGGCNNTGTTCGCACTTTCCCCAGCGGATCACGGTGGCGGCCCAGACGAAACCCAGGCCGGCCCCCACGAAAACAATCGTCGAGCCTTCGCGCACTTTGCCCGCCGCGAGTCCCAGCTCCAGAGAGAGGACCTGGTCGTTCTGACCGAGGTGGCCGTAGCCATCGAGATAGGTCGTGCGGTCGGGAGAGAGGCCAAGCTCCGCGAGCACGGCGTCGTGCGCGCTNNTCGCGCAGCGCCTGCCGGATCACCGCGTAGAAGTTGGGCAGGGTCGAATCGCCGAGCTTCTTCTTGAATGCCTCTTCATCGGGAACGATGAAGTGCGCGCGCGCCGTGTCCTCAGGTCGGGGAGGCCAGGCGCGCGCACCCAGTGTGGGAACGACGCACATCTCCGAGAAAGAGCCGTCGCCGCGGAAGGAGGATGCGAGGACGGCATTGCGGCCGGCATTCTTGCGGAGCACCATCGCCGCTGCTCCCGAGCCGATATCGAGCATGAACCGTGTCGATGGCTCGGACAGGTCGATGAGGTCATTGTTGCGATAGCCGGAGACCAGCAGCACGGTGGCGAGGTCACCCCGGGCGATGATGAGTGACTTTGCCACGTCGAGGGCCGCCATCATGGAGCCGCACATGGCTTCCATGTCGAAGCTCCAGGCATTCTTCGCGCCGATCTTGTCGGCGATGGAGAGGCCGGCGAGCCAGCAGGGATAGTCCTTGTGTTGCGCGCCGCACCAGATGACGAGGTCCACCTCCGTGCCCTTCACGCGAGCGTTGTCCAGCGCGCGGCGCGCGGCTTCCAGGCCCATGAACGCGGTGCTCTCCTCTGGGCCTGCCACCGGTTTGCTGCGGACGCCGTACTTGAGAGCCACCACCTGCTCTGGAATTCCGGTGGCCTTCGCGATGTCCGCGGCGCTGAGCGAGTTCGGGGGAACCCATGTACCGATGCCGATTATCCCGACATGCATGCACGAAACTCCGTTAAAGGTGAATCAACTCTCATTCGTTATACCAGATGTTTCTTGATTGTCAAGAAAAAAAATGGTAAGAAAGTCATAAAATTTCAGAAATATCTTGCGCGGCAGAGTTTTGAAGTCTATAATGCCAAATACTAATGAATCATATCTCATGAGACGGGGCTCATTCATCTGATGACAGACACAGAGGAAAGGCTGATAGCCGCAGCGACGGCTCTTTTCGCAAGGAAATGGTATGGAACCGTTTCGGTGGCGGAAATCTGCCGCGCCGCCGGGCTTTCCAACGGTGTCTTCTACAGATATTACAGAAACAAGGAGACGCTCTTTCGGGGCATCCTTGCGAAAGTGCTCGAGATGATCCGGACGGCAATTGAGGTTCCCCAGGCGGGCGGCTCGCGCGAACGTCTGCGCGCCTTTGTGGACGCCATCATCGATTTTTCATCGCAGCACTCCGAGCTTGTCTCGGTGTTCCGCGAGGGGCAATACAGGTTTTTCGAATACGAGCGCCGACTGGTGGCCATCTACCTTCGCGGGCTCAGCGCGGCGCTGGGCCGCGAAGCGCGTCTGCCGGAATACCTTTTCGCCCTCGGCGGAGTCAGATTCTGCGCCGTGCGCCGGGCCTTGCAAGGCATCCGGATCGAGATTGATGACGTCCATGGCATTCTCTGCGCGGGGCTGTTCCGCGACGTGACATTCGACCCCTCGCGCGTGTTTGAGGGTTCGGCAACCCCTCTGCCGGTTCCCCTGCAGGAGGGCGCGCGAGAAAGGCTCCTGCGATCGGGAAAGAGACTTTTCGGCGAGAAGGGTTTCTTCGAGACAAATATCCATGAGGTCACGGACGCCGCCGGTCTCTCCGTGGGCGCTTTCTATACGTACTTCGAATCAAAGGAAGCCTTTTACGGCGAGCTGATCCGGCAGGTCGGCCATGAAGTGCGTTCCTTCATCGCGCGCAATCTGTCGCCCGGAACGCCTCTCCTCAACCGCCTGGAGCGCGAGCTGCGCGGTCTCTGGCTCTGGCTGGTGTATCTCTCCATAGACAAGAATTGCTATGCAATCGTTCGTGAGGCCGAGTTCGTCCTGCCCGCAGCGGTGAAAGATTATTATGGCGCATTCGTGGAGGGGTACAGGAAAAACCCCGAGGGCAACGGCGATGCAGACCAGGGAACGGCAATCGAGTTTCTACTCGGCATCGCACACTACTTCGGCATCGAGATGGCGTTCGACGAATCCCCGGCAAACGCGCGCGCGGCCATCGAGGCCATCGGCGCATACTTGTCCCGTGGGCTTGGCGTTTGAGGGAGGGTGCATGGCGAGGGTGAGAATACGGAGCACGGGGCTTTATGCGCCCGGGCAGGCAATCGACAATGAGGAGCTCAAACACCTCGCCGGCATCGAGTTCGATGCCGCCCGCCACGAGGCAAAGATCGGCATCCATGCCCGGCATATCGCGCGACTGCGCGGCATCCCGGAGACGACCGCCGACTTTGCGGAGAAGGCGGCGCGCGCCGCATTGGCCCACGCGGAGGTGGATCCGCAGGAGGTCGGCCTCTTCGTCGTTGCAACCGACACGCCCGAGTACATCTCCCCGGCAACCGCCATCCTTCTCCAGGGCCGGCTCCAGGGCGGCGAGCGCGAAGCCGGCGCATTCGACGTCGGGGCTTCCTGCGCGAGCTTCGTGACCGCCCTCGATGTGGTCGCGCGCATGATGGACACGGATGCGACGTTGCGCTTCGCGCTGGTGGTCGGCGTCTACAACATGCCGGCGTACCTGCGGCCTGGCGATGTCTTTGGCTGGACGATTTTTGCCGATGGGGCAGGGGCTGTGCTCCTTGAGCGCGCAGAGGAATCCGCGCGTGGCTACCAGGAAGGGGTCCTGCGGGCGGACGGGACCCAGTGGAATTTCGTCGGCGTCTATGCCGGTGGAACGAAGCAGCCCGTTACCCGGGAGAAGCTGGACGAGGGATCCTGGGGCCTCGAATTGCTGCAAAAACTTCCCGGGGACCGCAACGTGAAGCTGTGGCCGCCGCTTGTGCATCGGCTGCTGGAAAAATCAGGCCGCGCCATTTCGTCGATCGATCACTTCTTTTTCACGCAGATAAACCGGTCAGTCATCGCGGAAGTGATGGCCGCACTCGGGGAGCCGATGGAAAAGACAACATGCATCATGGATCGCTACGGGTATACCGGTTCCGCGTGCATTCCCATGGCGCTCGCGACCGCGCGGGAGACCGGCAAAGTGAAAAATGGCGACGTCGTGGTCCTGGTGGCCTCCGGCGCAGGGCTTGCCGTTGGCGCCAATCTCGTCGTGCTCTGAAAGGAGCTCTCCATGCAATGGCAGGACCAGTACAAGAGCAAGCTGACCGACATCGACAGCGCCGTGGCGCACATCGGGAGCGGCAACGACGTGATCGTGGCCCAGTGCGCCTCCGAGCCGCAGGGCTGCATGTCGCGTTTCCACATCATTGCCGACCGAGTGCGGGACGTGCGCGTGTTCTCCGTCCTCACGCTGAAGCCCTACGACTTCTATATGAAGCCAGAGATGAAGGGAGTTTTTGAGCTGGCGTCCTGGTTCCATGCGCCCGGATCGCGCGAGGCCCTGAAGGCGGGAACGGGAACCGTGACGTACGTGCCCAACATGCTCCACCGCGCGGCCACGGACCGAATCCAGGCGCGCCGTCCCGACATTTTCTTCGGTACCTGCACGCCGCCGGACCGGCACGGCTTCGTTTCCCTGTCGCTGGGCATCACGTATGAGAAGGACATCCTCGAGGCGGCGAAGACAGTCGTCCTCGAGGTAAACCCGCGCCTCCCGCGCACACTCGGTGACACGCACGTGCACGTTTCTGAGGTGGATCTTTTTGTCATGAACGACCAGGAGGTTCCCACGCTGCCGTCGCCGTCACCGTCTGAGACAGACCTCGCCATCGGCGGTCACATCGGAGAGCTCGTGGAGGACGGCGCGACGATACAGCTCGGCATCGGCGGCATCCCCAACGCCGCGGCCCTCGCCCTTCGCGACAAGCACGACCTGGGCGTGCATACGGAGATGATGGTGGACTCGGTGATGGAGCTCTATGAAATGGGGGTCGTCTCAAACGCCCGCAAGGGCTTCATGAAGGGCAAGATCATCTGCACATTCGCGATGGGCTCCCGCAAGCTCTACGACTGGCTGGACGACAACGTCGAAGTTCAGTTCGAGCGCGGAAAGTGGGTCAACGATCCCGCGGTCATCCGGCAGAACACGCGCATGGTGTCGATCAATACCTGCATGATGGTGGACTTCACGGGCCAGGTTGCAAGCGAAGCCATTGGGACGGCGCAATATTCCGGCACGGGAGGGCAGGCAGACACCGCGGTGGGCGCGGTGGAAGGATTCGACGGGCAGGGCAAATCGGTCATCGCCTGTTACAGCACCGCCAGGGGCGGCAGGATATCGACAATCGTGCCCGTGCTCCCGGAGGGCACGGCGGTGTCCCTGCACCGTTCCAATGTGGACAATGTGGTAACGGAGCACGGAATCGCCCGACTCCGCGGCCGGACAGTGAGGGAACGGACCGGGGCGCTCATCGCGGTGGCTCACCCCGACTTCCGCGCTGATCTCACCGCGGCCGCGAAAAAGCTGGGCTACATCTAGCGCTCCTCCGAGAATGCGCAATTGACTTTCCGCGGCCCACGGACTATAGCTGGGGGGCATGAGCGGGCCCGGGGATCACATCGAAGAGAAAGCAGACGCCGGGCGCCGGCACTCGCGCGGCCTCTTTTTCCACTGGTTCATCGGGTTGTTCGGCCTGGGAACGGGCATGCTCGCCTTTCTTCTGCTTTCCACCAGCGACGTGGGATGGACGACACCGATCGTCATCCTGCTGCTGCTCTTCTTCCTGGCCGGCGTCACCGCGCTTGTTGCGGCCCTGGTCATTTCGGTCAGGGAGAAGTCCGGCAGAAAGACAATACGCCCGTGACACTCCTCGATCGACTTGCCGCCGTCTTCTCGTCCTGGGTCGGCTACGGATGGCTCACGGCCTTCGTCATCTGGCTTGTCGGCACGATTTTCATCCTCCGCGTTGTCTACCGCTATTTCATGGAAAGGATGGGAACCCGGATCCCGACGATCGTGATCTTCGCCCTGTGGACCGTCATCGTCATGGGAATTGCGGGTCACTTTCTCGGCTACGGTCAGCCCGGGGGAAAATAGCGGCTACCCGGCAGCAATTCCTGGTATGAATATGAGAACTGCTGCGCTACCCGGGAGACGGGCGGACGCGGAGCGCGGGATCCTGCCCGTAGTACGCGGCCAGGAGAGCGTACACGTCGGGGTATTCTCCGCGCAAAAGCGTCGGCCTTTCGAAAAAATACTCGGTGGCGACTGCAAAAAACTCTGCGTCATCCTCCACCGCATAGGGATCTATCTTCACGCGATGTTTGTTGCGGCTCGATTTTTTCTTGAGGTCGGAGAATGCCGCGGAAAACACGGCTCCCCAATGTGCCGGGTCCATGCCGTTATGCAAGGCCGGTCTGCCGTTCACCTCTCCGTCCAGCATATCGAGGCGATGGGCCGCTTCATGGATGATCACGTTGTAGCCGTCGCCCCAGCCGGATGCTTCAACGTCCTTCCATGACAATACCACGGGGCCGGTGTCCCATGATTCGCCCGCGCTGTCGTCGTCCCATTCGTGCACGACGCCCGCCGTGTCATAGCCGGTATGCTCCTGGATGAAGACGTCCGGCACGACGACGACCGTCTTCCAGTTCTCGAAGCTTTCCATGCCGAGGTTGAGGATGGGAAGGCATGCCTGGACCGCGATCACCTCGCGCATAGCAGCGGTGAGCTCCAGGCCATCGGCGCCTTCGAACGTCTTTTCGTGCAGGAACAGCGTGGAGAGCGCGCGGAGCCGACCGAGGTCAGCGTGCGTGAGTCCCGCCAGGATGGGGTGCTCTTCCACGAGCCAGGTCCATGTGTCTGCGGGAAGGAGAGACTCCCTCAGTATATGCTGTCGACGAAGGCTTCGAAATAACCCCATGAGTTGCCCGCGCGGGAGCCAGTCAGCCGCGGCCCCGCGCAAGCACAAAGTGCGTGCTTTTTCAACCGTGCGTCAAGTCTGTGCCGTCTCCCATCCATCCTGGTCATGCGCGGGCGCACGCAAATATCAGGCCTTCTGATTAAATTTTCTATGTGAAGCCCTGATATCGTAATAGATCAGGAAACTGATAACAGCAGCGAAAAAACACCAAACGGACGTCAAATACAAAGTGAAGAAGATGACTGAAACAATGAACGACAAACCAATAATGATGCCGAGGATATATGTTCTTTTTATGCTGGAAACAAAAAATGGAACCAGCGTCGCGATGAGATATGAAGCGATTCCTGCTATTCCCAAAATGCCCATGGGCGCCTGATTGCGAGTTGTATACTCAATGTGAAGGTAGCTTATTTTGGCATACGCATGGAAGAATATCATGCTATACGTATAGTATGCCGCCGCGACCGCACCGACGGCAATGAGTATGCACAGTATCTTCTTTCGAATTTTATTCTGTTCCATGAGCAAAACGGCTATTGGGACCAAGAGCGGCCATATAACCTGGGCCATGATTAAGAAGATGGTCGTTGCGATTGATAGTATATTCTCAAGTCCCGGCTTTCCAACCGTCAACCATAAAGCGCCTTCAGAAAATTGTTGAAAGGCGAATACGA
>PMDT01000397.1 GCA_003154555.1 Spirochaetaceae bacterium | reverse complement strand
GCTCGGTGAAATAGCGTGCGTAAATCTCGTTGAAGATGGGGAAATTTGCCAGGTCCGCAAGGTAGGCGTTTACCTTCACGACGTCGGCCATCTTTGCGCCCGCGGCTTCGATGATCGCCTTGAGGTTCTCCAGCGTCCGCTCCGTTTGCGCTTTGAAATCCTGCGGCATCTGCCCGGTTTTCGGATCCTTGGGAGTTTGTCCGGCAACGAAAAGAAGCCTGCCGGACGTGGTGACGCCCTGGGAATAGGGACCGATGGGCGCGGGTGCGCCCATTGTCTTGATTGTCTCTTTCATCCGCTTACTGCGCCTTGCGCTGCTGGTCGATCAGCTTCGCCGTGTCCGTTGTCGCATCGAGCTGGTATCCCGAGTCGAAGGCGGCGCGAGCGCCCGCGTTATCCTGCAGTCCCTTTTTTGAAAGGCCGGTCAGAAGCCACGCAACCTGGGTCGCCTCTCCCGTGGGGTAGGAGGCAATGAAAGGCGTAAGCACATCCAGCGCGTCCTTGTAGCTTGCCGAATCCACGAGCACCTGGGCCTTGAGGATTATGAAGCGCGCGTACCAATCCATGTCCGGGGTCGCGTTGACCTTCTGAAGAGTCCGGTAGGCCTTGGCGACCTGTCCGTTGCCGTAGTATGCCACCCCGAGCAGATACGTGAACTGTGCTGCGTCGGCGTCGCTTCCGGCATCGACAATGGCGCCGTTCAGTGCCTTCACAGCATCGTTGTACTGCTTTTTGTCCAGGAGCGCCTGCACTGTCGCGAGCGTCTCGTCGCCTTCATCCACCCAGGTAACAGAGCTGCCGCTCTGGTCGGCTCCGCGCACACCGCCTGCGGCGCTCGCTTTCGGCTTCTCTGTCACGAGCCCCGAAAGCTTCTGCGCGATAGCCCCGCCGACGCCCCCCGCCGCGGTGTCTCCCGACTTGGCGAAGTTTGCCATTGCGTACGTGCCATCCTTGAGAAGCGTGATCTTGGTCTTTCCGCGCTGCAGCTCCAGTGACGCATCCTGGCTCAACCGGACGGTCGCATCTGCGGGAACCTGGTCCCCGATGGAAAGAGCTTTCCAGCCCTTCGCGGACTGGATCTCAGTGGTCCCGTCGAGGTAGCTGACGGTGAAAGCCTGGGCAAATGCCGCTGTCGCAAGCAGAAGGCCACATGCAACGAGAAGCAGGGTTCGTCTGGTCATGCTCAAAGTATATCACACGAGCGGCGATGCCGTCAGGAGGGTGTCAATTATTCATCGCATCGGCAGGCTCGACCGGAACAGCGGTGAGCGTCACCCTTTCCGAATGCCGAATCACCACGATGGCAGAAGCCTTCCCGATGCGCTCCGTCGTGAGCTGTTTGTGGAGGTCATCGATGGAGGCGATGGGGGCTCCCTCCATCTCCACCAGCAGGTCGCGCTCCTGGAAGCCGGCGTGCTCGGCGGGCGATCCGGCCTCCACTGAGATGACAAGGACGCCGCTCTCCGCCTGCATGCCCAGCACGTGCGCCGCGTGCGGCGGCACCTTCTGATTCTGCCCCCCGATACCCAGCCATCCGCGTCGGATCCTGCCGTCACGGATGAGCCGGGGGACCACGTATTGTGCCGCGTTGACCGGCGTTGCAAAGCACAGTCCCTGCGCGCCGAGGATGATGGCGGTGTTCACGCCTATCACTTCGCCCTGCGCGGTGACCAGGGGGCCGCCCGAATTGCCGGGGTTCAATGCCGCATCGGTCTGGATGACGTCGTCGATGAGCCGCCCCGATTGAGACCGCAGGGATCGACCCACAGCGCTCACGACGCCCGCGGTGACGGTGCATTCGAATCCCAGCGGGTTGCCTATCGCGATGACCAGCTGCCCGACGCGCAGTGCCGCCGAATCACCCAGGCGCGCGGCGTGCAGGCCCGATTCGTGGATGCGCAGCACGGCAAGGTCCGTGTCGGGGTCGTCGCCGACCAGGTCCGCGGGGCATCTCCTGCCATCGTTCAGCACCGCTTCCATTCGCGTGGCGCCGCGGACCACGTGGCTGTTTGTGAGAACAAAGCCGTCGGGTGCGAAGATGAAACCCGACCCCGTGCCGGAGCTGTCTCCGCGTCGCCCGTGGCCGCTCACCTTCACGTGGACCACAGAGGGGCTCGCTTTTTCGACGCCTTCGATCACGGCGCGCGAGTAGGCATCGAGAAGGGCGAGATCAGAAGCGTTGGTTGCGCTCATGGCGGAATAGAAGATACCTTCGGCAAAGGCAGCGGGCAAACGCGGCTCAAGCTTGGTGAAGTTTTTCGAGTAATATATAATTGCTCTGTCGGAGGAAAAGCATGATCAAGCTCCGCTACGTGCATTGGCAGGATGGGAACCATCAGCTCGGCTACTTCGAGGATTACCCGGACTACATCACGCAGGGAGAATCGCGTGAAGAGCTGATAGAAAACCTGAAGGATCTTTATGGGGATTTGACGTCAGGGGTGATCCCCCATATCAGGAAGGTGGATGAGATGGTTCTTGCCTGATGAAACGGGTTGCACTCATTCAAAAACTTGAAGGCATGGGCTGTGTTCTGGTTCGTCACGGTGCGCGTCATGATTGGTATGTCAATGAAGCGTCGCGCATTGCCCAGCCGGTTCCACGACACAGTGAAATCAGCGAATATCTCGCCCGCCACATCATAAAAATGCTCTCTCCCAGGTAACTTGGCTTCCCCTCACCGGTGTTCAATAGTGCGGTGGACGGGAAGCGTAAATGAAACGAATGGCAGTCCTCGCCGCGGCAATCCTGATCCTTTCTGTCGGGGCGTTTGCGGAAGGCACGAGCGAGCCGGATGCACTCACACTCTCCGGAGTTGATTCGATCACCGTTCGCGCGGGGACCGTCGATGTGCAGGTCCGCGGCACAAACGGGTACGACGTGATTGTGAAGGCCGATCTTCCACAGAGCCTCTGGAGCGATTCCGGGTACAAGATCGTGCATGAAAGGCGCGGCTCTCACCTCAACATCTGGGTCCAGAGCGACTCACCGTTCGGTGTCACGCGCGGAGGAAAGCTTCGTTTCGAGGTGCCGCGTGACGTGGTCGTGCAGGTTCAGACGCTCTCCGGCAGCATCAGCGTCGAAGACCTGGAAAGCGAATCCTGCACGCTGAGCGCGGTCTCAGGCTTGGTGACCGTCAGGAATACCAATTCCCGCTTGAGCCTTGATAACGTGACAGGGTCCATCGTCCTGGATTCAACGGACGGCAGCCTCCGCGTGAAAACAGTCTCCGGCTCGATCGAGGCCAGGCGACTGGCGCTCACCGGCAATTCGAGCTTCAGCTCCGTGTCCGGCAGCGTCAACGTCCGGCTCGATCTGCCCCTGGACGATTTCCGCTTCGATCTTTCCACGGTCTCCGGCAGGCTTATCGTGGGGGACATCAGGGCAGAAAAAGGGCTGCGCATGGGCGACGGCGACATCCTCATCCAGGCACACACCGTCTCCGGCGCGCTGCTGTTCAGGTAGGAGACGCGGCCGTCGAGGGCGCAGTGCTGCCGGCAGCGGGCAGTACTGCCAGGACATATTCTGCACGGCTTTCATCATTGGCGAATGTAATCAGTTAATGACTCTNNCTTCCATTGTCGCCTGCCGCTGGCGCGCGAAGCCGGCTGCAAGCGCGCGGTCACGCACCCCGCAGCGCAAGCTATGCAAGCGGGTCCTTGAAGAACTGCACGTCGCGACCCGTCAGCTTCAGGATTGCCGCATTCTTTGACGACTTTTCAGATTGCAGCCAGGCCGCAAGCTCGGCGGCGTGGGCGCGCGGTACGTCCAGGCGGAGATTGCCCGTGGTGCCCGTCGACGTCTTGCGTGCAATCGCCTCGCGGGGGTCCGCAGCGGAAACGGTATCGAGGCTCGCTCCTACCTGCCGGTAGGCATCCCGAAACGGGACACCCTTTGCAACGAGATCCAGCGCGCGGTCGGTGGCGAAGATATCGGGCGTGAATGCGGCATGAAGTCTCTCCGTGTTGACCACGAGCTTCTCCACCGTCAGGTCCATGATTCGCACGCAGGCCAGTCCAGTTTCACAACCGTTGAAATAGGGCGCCTTTGTCTCCTGGAAATCCCGGTTATATCCTGTCGGAAGCCCGCGGATGATCGACTTGATCTGCGCGACGGCAGCAGAGACCGATGCGCTTTTTGCGCGCACGAGCTCCAGGCCGTCGGGATTCCGCTTCTGCGGCATGATGCTCGAACCCGTGCACAATTCCTTCGGCAGGGTGAAGTAACCGAACTCCGGCAGTGAGAAAAGAATCAAGTCCTGCGCGAGCTTGGAAAGAGTCAGGCATGCCTGCTCCACCGCCTCCAGGGCAATGGATTCAAGCTTGCCCCTGCTGTTGTTCGCGTAGAGCACGTTGTTCTGCACGCGGCTGAAGCCCAGCAGGTCCGCAACCATCTCGCGGTTGAGGGGAAGGGGAACGCCATAGCTTGCCGCCGAACCAAGCGGGCAACAGTCGATGAGCCGGAACGCCGTTCTGGAGAGCTCTGCCACGTCCAGGAGCTCCTCCGCAAATGCCGCCGCCCAGAGCCCGACGGACGAAGGCATCGCGATCTGCATGTGGGTCCTGCCCGGCATCGGGTCCCCTGCGTGCTTTTCCGCGAATGCCAGCAGCCGGTTCGAAAGTTGCAGCGACGCGTGCTGGAACGCGAAGAGAAATCCTCGGCTCCATAACCTGATCGCGACAAGCACCTGGTCGTTCCGCGATCTGCCCGTATGGATGCGCTTGCCGGCGTCTCCGATCGCCCCGACCAGCTTGTTTTCGATCGCCGTATGAACATCTTCATCCGAGCGCTCGATAACGAAGGCGCTCTTGTCGCCTGATTCGATAATTGCGCCCAGCTCTTTCAGGAGCATGTCCCTGTCCGCAGGGGAAAGGATGCCGATTGACGCGAGCATTTGGGCATGCGCCATGCTTGCAACACAGTCCGCGTTCACCAGGCGCATATCCAGGAGCGGATCCTCTCCGACCGTGAATGCTTCCATCAAGGAATCCAGGGAGTAGTTTTTTTCCCAGAGCTTTCCCATGCCGCGATACTAGGGGCAGAAACCCATGGTGTCAATGCGCACCTCACGGCCATCGTGGACAGGTCCGCAGTCCCCAAGTATCATGGCTGCGACGGCGATTGAAGCATGGCGCGGATGCGGACAACGCTCTTCTGGCTCGTTGAATGAAAGGCGAACGCATAGTACGCTCTGCTTGTGAGTCCAACCGTTTTCAAATGGAAGGAGTACCGATTCTTTTTCTTCTCGCGTGAAGAACGTCGTCCCCATATACACATCCATTGTCAGGATGGGGAAGCCAAGTTCTGGCTGGAGCCAGATGTGGATCTTGCGAAAAACCACGGTCTTTCCGCAGAACAGCTGACGGAAATAAAGCGAATGGTGGAGGATAGACGCAGTGAAATCATCGACGCATGGCGCAAGCATTTCCCGGGCTGAGGTGACAAATATCGATAGATTTGGTTTTTGGATCCTCATTGACGATAGGGAATACTTTCTTGCCTACGAGGATTTCCCATGGTTCCGAAATGCCACGGTGAGCCAGATTCTTCATGTCGACTTGCTGCATGACGAGCATCTTCATTGGCCTGAACTGGATGTTGATCTTTATCGCGATTCCCTAAGCCATCCAGAATCGTTTCCCCTGATATTCCAATAGACTGACCGGTTGGTAATTAGCGGAGTTTGTTGGCGGACCGATTTTTGCGGCCTTCAAGTGTTTCCGGGTTCGCCGCCTTCCATCTCGTCATCGTCCCCATCACCGGCCTCCGCGCCTGCGGCGAACTTCGGGTTGTTGCCGGCGATGACGACTGTCACCTCGCCACGGATCTTTGCATCCTTGTAGAGCTCCACGAGCTCGCTGAGAAGACCCCGCTGCGTCTTTTCGAACTGCTTGGTGAGCTCGATGCAGACAGCGGCCTTCCGGTCTCCCAGGACCGAAAGTGCATCGACCAGGAGCTTGATTACGCGGAACGGTGACTCGTAATACACAAGCGTGTGCGGCAGATCCTTGTCCATGGCGAGGAATCGTTTCCGCACGCCCGGCTTTCGCGGTGGAAAGCCCTTGAACGTGAAGCTGGAGGTCGGAAGCCCGGAGGAGAGGAGGGCAGGCTCGATCGCGCCCGCGCCCGGAATCACCTCGACCTCGATGCCCTCGTCGAGGACGCGGGAGATGACACGGTAGCCGGCGTCGCTGATGCCCGGATAACCCGCATCCGA
>PMDT01000321.1:238-5891 GCA_003154555.1 Spirochaetaceae bacterium | reverse complement strand
CAGGGTGGGTGTGATCACCCTCCTGGCCCTCGCGGCATCCCTTTTCCTGTACCTCCTGATCAACAATTTCCAGTTCACCCGCGGGGTTTCCATCAAGGTGCACTTCACGTCTGTCGGTGACCTCAACACCGGCGCGTGGGTGCGGAAGTCGGGACTCAAGGTCGGGTCGGTGACGCGCATCGTGCCGGAGGAGGATGAGAGGACCATCGTGGCCACCCTCACCTTCAAGCCCGGGCAGATCGTGCGCACGGGAGACCAGTTCGCGCTGGTCTCCAAGGGGATTCTCGGTGACATGTATATCGAGCAGAAGCCCGGACCGAAAGAGAATCCGCAGGTGCAGGAAGGCCAGCTCTTCGAGGGCGTGCCATCCTTCAATCTCACGGACCTGCTCGGCGGGGACACTATTGGCATCGTGACGGACCTCGCCACGAGCCTGAAGGGCATCGTCGACACGGTGAAGAAGAACGAGGGCGCCCTGGACAGCTCGCTCAAGGACATCGCGGCGACGGCGAAAAACGTGAGGATCGTCACGGATCGGGCCGTGACCATGACCGAATCGGTCACGACCATCACAAGCCAGATCACCTCCTCCGTCACCCAGCTGCAGACCGCCGTGACGGACGTGACGGTCACCACGGAGAAGCTCCTTGCAAAGCTCGACGCGAACCTCACCGGCAGCTCCGACGATCTCGCCGCCTCGCTGAAGGCGGTCCGCAAGAGCACCGCGGACATTCAGAATGCCGTCACACAGCTGACGTCGGACAAGTCCGTCATCAGTACGCTGAGTGCCCCCGCGACCGCGCAGAGCCTCGAAGACACGGTGAAAAACCTCCAGGAAATTTCCAGGAGTCTTGTCACCGTCACCCACGACGCGCAGAAGGTCGTGACCGGCATCAGCACGATCTTCGAACAATAGTCACGAGCCGGCAGCCCGGCAAAGCCCGTTCGTTTTGCCGGTTTTTTTTCTTGACAAACCATACGTATACGTATATCTTGTTTTTCAAACATCCCTGTTCGCTTGCTTTCGTTTGGGAGGGAACCATGATCCGCAGGATCACGCTTATAGAACCGAAAAACGACCACCTGCACATTTTTTCGAAGTTCGAGCTGCCGCGGCTGGGCGGCATTCTTCTGGCAACGATTCTCCGCGACAAGGGATATCAGACGGAGAGCCTCTTCATGCAGGCCCAGGAGGTATGGGCTCATGGTCTCAATGCCGACCTCGTCGGCATCTCCACCATCACCGCAACCGCGACAGCCGCGTACGCCATTGCGGACGAATGCCGCCGGAAGGGCATACCGGTCGTCATGGGCGGTCCGCACGTGAGCTTTCTGCCCGAGGAGGCGCTCGCGCACGCCGATTTCTGCGTGGTTGGGGAAGGCGAAACGAGCTTCCCCCTGCTCGTGGAGGCCCTGAACGGGGACGCGTCGCTCGACAAGGTGCCGGGGCTCGCGTGGAAAGAGGGTGGCGTCATCCGCCGCAACCCGGCCGCGGCACCCATCGAAAACCTCGACAGTCTCCCCTTCCCCGACTTCTCCCTCCTCCAGATGGCGGGCAAGTCGAAGCTCGGTTCGCAGGGCATCGGGCGCGTCACGGTCCCGGTGCAGACGTCACGGGGCTGCCCCTACGATTGCACGTTCTGCTCCGTCACGGGCATGTTCGGCCATCGCTATCGACATCGCAGCACCTCCAATATCGTCTCGGAGCTCGCGCGCTACGACCCACGCAAGCAGATGATCTTTTTCTACGATGACAACTTCACCGCGAACCCCGTAAAAACCAAGGAGCTGCTCCGTGAGATGATACGGCTGCAGCTCGGTTTCAGGTGGTCCACGCAGGTGCGCACGGACGTGGCCCGCGATCCCGAGCTTCTCGACCTGCTGGCGAAGGCGGGATGCGCGACGCTTTTCATCGGCTTCGAGTCAGTCGATCCCACGGCGTTGAAAGAGATGAACAAGAGACAGACGGTGGAGGACATCCGTCTCGCCATCCGCGCGATACGCGCGCGGGGAATCCATGTCCATGGTATGTTCGTCTTTGGTTTCGACGCCGACACGCCGGCCACGGCCCGCGCAACGGTGGACTTCGCCCTCGCGGAGAAGATCGATTCGGCGCAGTTCCTCGTCCTCACACCGCTGCCCGGATCGGCTTTCTACACGCAGATGATCGCCGAGGGAAGGCTTATCGACAGGGCCTGGGATACGTACGACGCGCATCACGTGAAATTCCTCCCCCGCGGATTCACTCCATGGGAGCTCCAGCGCGCCCAGATCCGCGCCCACACCCGTTTCTATTCCCCACGGCACGTTGCCGCGCGCCTCCTGCGCGGAAGGCTGCCGGGTTTCCTCATCGGGCTGTACGCGGGCGTCCTCAACAGGCGCTGGCAGAGGGAAGAGCGCGACTATCTGCGCGTCCTGCGCCTCCTGCGGCTGCCCCGGCCGTCGCCCGCCGGCATCTAGCGCCGGTATCCATTCCGCCGCGCCCGGTATACTGTTCATGGCNNGGCAAGAGCTTCAAGGCCCGCCAGGTGGCGCGCCGCTTCCGCATCGACCTGATCATCGATGACGGCCTGCTCATCCGCGGCCAGAAGATCATCGCGGGACGATCGGCCAAGAAAGAGAAAGGCATCCTCAGCGCCATCAAGACGGCGGTGTTCGCCAATCCCGACCAGATCGACGAGGTGCGCCAGGCGCTCGCGGCACAGGGATTCGGCCGCATCCTCATCATCGCCACCTCCCGCAAGATGGTGCAGCGCATCGCCACGACGCTCGGCCTGCTCCCCATCCAGCGCTTCATCGGCATCGAGGAGGTGTCCACGCGCGCGGAGATCGCGCACGCGCTGAAGACGCGCGCGGAACAGGGAAAGCACATCATTCCGGTGCCCGCCGTCGAGATCAAGAGAAACTACCCCCACATCTTTTTCGAATCGGTGAAGATCCTTCTCACGTCAAAAAAAGGTCTGCGCAGGGCCGAGAAGGAATTCGTGGAGAAGACCGTTGTGCGGCCCGAATACGGCAGGGTTCGGCCCCCCGCTGCCGGGCGCCCTCCCGCGGGCGCGCCGCCGGCAGGAAAAATTTGACAGCCCGGTGCCCCCTGACTATGATCAATGCGAGGAGGTGGTATGCGGAAAACCCTCTTGATCGCCCTTTTTGTCTGCATCCCGCTCGTGCTTTTTGCGCAGGATGTGACACAGTTCACGTCGGAAACTGACCACTACCGGGTCATTTCCGACACAAGCCAGGCACAGGCGAACGACGTCGCCAAGCGCATGGAAGCCGCCGTGTCCCTGTACAACGATGTCTACCACTTCGATCTCTCGCTCCTCTCGACGAAGCTCCGGGTGCACGTGTTCAAGGACATCGACAGCTTCAACGCCTACCTTGACAAGGTGCTGTCGCAGAAGCGCACGGATTTCGTCTTCATCGCATGGTCCGACCCCGAGCGTTCGGAGCTGCTGTGCTTCCCGAAGGACGAGCCGGCGTTTACAGCATCGCTGCTCCACCAGGGTGCCATCCAATTCGTCAAGGCCTTCGTGGACAATCCGCCCGTCTGGTTGCGGGAAGGTGTTGCAACGTACCTGGAAACGGCAGCCTGGGATGCCACGACGGGCACGTATTCGGCCAAGCCGAACTTTGCATGGCTCGACCAGCTGAAATCGCTCCTGGCGACCGGCTCGGCAACCACCCCGCTTTCCGTCTCCGACCTGCTCACGATTTCCCGCGACAAGGCGCAATCGCAGATGGACGTCTTTGCGCCCGAGTCGTGGGGATTCGTTCAGTTCCTCATAGGCTCTCCGCAGCGCGCCTACACCCGGGCGATGTGGGATTCCGTGACGGCGCTGTCAGCCAAGGCAAGCCTCGATGAGAACTCCCAGAAAGTGCGCACCCGGGCGTTTTCCTGGTTCGCGGACCAGGCGCTGCAGCAGGATTTCCAGACCTATATTCTTTCACTGAAGACCTCGACCGACCTGCTCAAGGACAGCATCGATCAGTACGGGTCGGGCGATCTCGCGGCTGCCGACACCTCCCTGCAGAAGTGCATTGAGCTGGATCCATCGAACGCCACGGCATGGTACTACGAGGGATTGGTGAGCTATGCAAAAAAGGACTACGCAAGAGCAGAAGAGGACTACCTCAAGGCATTCCAGCTCGGCGCGACAGCCGGCGTGATCAACTATGCCCTTGGCGTGAACTCCTTTGCCGCTGGCAAGAATGCCGATGCGGCAAAGTACCTGTCATTCGCCAAGACGGCGGACAAGACGACCTATGGCGACAGGGTCGATACCCTGTTGAAGCGGATAGACTCGACGAAGTAGCGTCAACCGCCGATTCGAGCAGTCGGGTCAGGCGTGCCCTTGTGGCGCGCCGGGCCCGGCACCCGTTGGTGGACGCCTCCCACCCCTGCCCCTGCGACGTCGGGGGCGTTTTTTTGCCGGACCCTGCCCGTCGTCCAGGCCCGCCCGTCCCCGCGCGCCGCCGGGAACACGCGCCGCTGCCCGTGTTCTGTGAGGCATCAGCTCGCGCAACAACCCGGCCGCCGCGACGGCGAGATCCTTTTTCGATGGAAAAAGGGGTGCCGATTCGCTCCTGATGAATCTCTGCACGAGCAGGTCAGGCTCGTCTCCCGCAAAGAGATCGGCTCGCTCCCGCGCGAGATCGGCGAAGAGAAATCCGAACATATCGCCCCTGTCCAGGACGACGCCTTCCGCGGTGCGCGCATCCAGCTCCGCGAGCTTCATCCCGAATGCCGATTCGGCGAATCGTCCGCGGCCCTCCATCAGCTTCCGCTCATGTGCAGGAAGGATGATTTCGAAAAGGCGCATCGTGTGGGCATTTTCCAGTATCGTCGCCGACGCCCCCGAGGTGAGGATCTTGTANNGCTGGCATACTTCACCGCCCGTATCATGCGCACGGGATCTTCCACAAAGGACTCGTCCGCCTTCACCAGGGTGCGCAACCTCTTCTGGCGGATGTCCTCGTAGCCGCCCACGTAGTCGATCAACTGGCCGTCGATGGGGCAATAGTAGAGGGCATTCACCGTGAAGTCCCTTCTCTGCGAATCCTCTTCCATGGTGCCGAAATGATTGTTGGCATCTTCCGGCAGCGGCATCCCCGCCTCCACGGCAGGGCTGCGGGAGCGGAATGTGCTCACCTCGATGTACTTCTCCCTGCTGCTGTACACGTGCACGAGGCGGAAGCGGCGCCCGATGACGCGCGCCGAACGGAAGAGCCGCTTGATCTGCTGGGGATGGGCATTCGTGGCGATGTCAAAGTCATTCGGCGTGCGGCCCACGAGCATATCGCGCACGGCGCCGCCGACCACGTAGGCCTGGAAGCCTCCCTTGCGCAGTCCGCGGATCACCCAGAGGGCATCGGCGCCGACGAGATGCGGATCTATGCCGTGCTCATCAGCCGTGTAGATGTGAGCCTTTTTCTCGATGTTGCCGTTTGATGTTTTTCCGTATCTGAAAAGCAATGTGCAATCCCAATATGTTTGCTGCACCCCATCCTATCCCGTTGCCGCTGAATGTCAAGAAGGGCCGCACGGCGTACCGTGCTACGCATCCCCTTCCGCTCCTGGCGGAGTTGTGCTCGGTCGCCCTCGGCATCCAACGCCGCCTTCCGCGGTATTCCGCGGAGTTGTTCGCGGCGG
>PMDT01000321.1:0-192 GCA_003154555.1 Spirochaetaceae bacterium | reverse complement strand
CTACGCTTGACAGGCCCACCAGCGGCGCATTTACTTCCCGGATGAACGATCTCATCGAACCACGCATCCCCAAGGGCTTTCGCGATTTTCTTCCCGACAAGGAGCTGCAGCGCATCGCGATCGTCCGGGGACTGGAAAAAGTGTTCGCGAGCTTCGGCTTCGCCCCGATCGACACCCCCGTGCTCGAGTTCG
>PMDT01000380.1 GCA_003154555.1 Spirochaetaceae bacterium | reverse complement strand
GGACATGGCAGACAAGGCATTGGCGCAGGTCAACGACGAGGACTTTTTCCGCCAGATCGATCCAGAATCGAACAGCATCGCGGTCATTCTCAAGCACCTGGCCGGGAACATGCGGTCGCGCTGGACGGATTTTCTCACGACGGACGGCGAGAAGCCGGACCGCGACAGGGACGGTGAGTTCGTCATGGAAGAGACTGACGAGAGACGGACCCTGGAGAACGGGTGGAACGAGGGCTGGAAGCTCACCTTCACGGCGCTGGAGTCACTCACGCCTGCCGACCTGGTGAAAGAAGTGCGCGTCCGGGGAGAAGCGCAGACAGTCGTGCGGGCCATCACGAGGCACATCAGCCACCTGACGTATCACGTGGGCCAGATTGCCCTCCTGGCCAAACACTTTTCCGGCGCGCACTGGCAGACATTGACAGTTCCCCGGAACAAGGCGCGCCTTTCCACGAAAAAATCGGGCCGGCGGGCTTCCACGTGAAAATGAGGGGCGTCCGGGCATGAAGAGAACCGTGCTGCGGATGCTCGATGACGCAGCGGCTCGGTGGGGCTCCCTCGGCTATGCGTTCAGGAAGACCGATGCCGGGTATTCTCCTGTCTCGTTCGTGCAGGCGCGCAAACACGCCCGGGAGATCGCCGCGTGGCTCCTCTCCACGGGGGCCCGTCCGGGAGATGCGTTTGTCATCATCGCCGAAGGCAGCCCCGAGTGGATCATGAGCGAGTTCGGCCTGCTCATGGCGGGCTGCGTCTCGGTTCCCCTTTCCATCAAGCTGCTGGAAGAGGAAATACCGTTCCGAATCAACCATTCTCAAGCGGTGGGCATCTTCACTACCAGGAATCAGCTCGGCAAGGTCCTTGCCTCCCTGCAGGCGACAGACAACAAGGCCGTGCGAATCATCTATCTCGATGCTGACCCGGACTGGGCCCGCGCCCAGGCGGCCGCGTCCGGTGTCTCCGCCGGCAGGGTGACGGGCTTTGAAGAGGCGCGCNNGCCCTGGGCAGGCTCGGCCCCGAGCTGGATGGCATTGCGGCCCGGGTAGAGGAAGACGATACGGTCACCATCTGCTACACCTCGGGCACCACGGGCAACCCGAAGGGCATCATGCTCACGCACCTGAACTACTGGACGAACTGCCATGACGCGGTGAAGGCAATCGACATCCCGCCGGGATGGAAAAGCCTCATCATCCTCCCCGTGGACCACTCCTTCGCCCACACCGCCGGGCTGTATACCGCCCTGGTCTGCGGGATCTCGCTGTATTTCGTCGACTCGCGGGGCGGGGGGATCGGGACATTGCGCAGCATCCCGATCAACCTGCTGGAAGTCCAATCGGACTTTCTCTTCACCGTCCCTTCCCTCTCGGGCAACCTCATGAAAAAGATCATTGCCGGCGTAGAGGAGAAAGGGGGCATCATCGAAAGGGTTTTCAAGGCGGGAATTGCAGCCGGCATTTCGTGGAATGGAAACGGGTTCGACCGCCCGGCGCGAGACGTGCGGCTGAAAAGTTTCATCCCCTGGTTCCTGGCGAGGCTGATCGTCTTCAAGACCATCAGGAAGAAGGTGTTCGGAGGAAGCATCAAGTTCTGCGTGGGCGGCGGCGCCCTGCTGGACGTGAAGCAGCAGGAGTTCTTCGCCGCGCTGGGAGTACCGGTGTACCAGGGCTATGGCCTCACGGAGGCGGCGCCCGTCATCAGCGTGAATACCCCTCCGAGGCACAAGTTCGGCACGTCGGGCATTCTCATGCAGTCCATCGAATGCAGGATCATGAAGCCTGATGGATCCGAGGCGCAGACCGGAGAGACGGGGGAGATCGTCATACGGGGCGGCAACGTCATGAAGGGGTACTTCCACAACCCCGAGGCATCCGCGGCAGCGCTGCGCGGCGGCTGGCTGTACACGGGGGATCTTGCCTTCATGGACAAGGACGGTTTTCTTGTCGTGGTCGGCAGGGAGAAGGCGCTGCTCATCGCGGAGGACGGGGAAAAATACAGCCCGGAAGACATCGAGGAGGCGGTCACCACTTCCACGGACCTCATCGACCAGATCATGGCCTACTGTGACCACTGCAAGTCCACGATCGCCCTTGTCACGCTGGACACGGCAAAGGTGGAGCGGCTCGTGAAGGAGCGCGGCATCACGACCGCGGACGATCTCCTGCGGCTCTTCAAGGAAGAGATGTACAGGTTCCGCAACGATCCGAGGGCGAAGAAGGTGCAGTCCGCATGGGTGCCTTCCGTTTTCCAGATCGTGCCGGAACCTTTCAATGAGAAAAACGGCACCGTCAACTCCATGATGAAGCTCGTACGCCACAAGGTCGTGGAGGCGCATCGCGACCTGATCGAGTACGCGTATACCAGGGAAGGATCCACGACCGAGAACGAGCGGAATCGGGAGACGCTGAAGCGGCTTTTCAGCCTGTCATAAGACGGATCAGGCTCCCGCGCTCAGTGCATCCAGCTTGGCGATCTCCTCAGGGGCCAGACGCCAGCCTGCCGCTCCGTGATGTTCGACACGCGATGCAGCGACCTCTTGAAGTCTTCCTCCTCTTTCGCGGATGATATCTTCCATGCGCATGTCATTGATTCGCTCCCGACTTCGGCAGAACAAGGTGGTCCGGTTCATCAGCCTCATGTACCCGACCGATGTCATGCCGTCCCACGCCGCGCGGGCCGGCTTCGATGCCGTGCTGCTCGACAACGAGCACGCAAGCTGGGACCGCCGCGAGATACAGCGCATGATTGCCCTTCATCATGCCGCGGGCATCGACTGCCTGATCCGCCCCGCCAATCGCAACCCGCCGGATCTTTATCACCTGCTGGAGGACGGGGCGACCGGCTTCCTGTTCCAGATGGTGAACAGCGCCGAGGAAGCGCGGGCGCTTGTAAGGGCCCTGAAGTTTCCGCCTCTCGGTGAACGGGGTCTGAGCGCACCCGCGTTTGACAATGGATATACCTGGGGCAATTCGGTCATCGACTACATGAGCGCCGCGAATGAGCAGACGGTGATTGTCGCCATGATTGAAACACCGGAGGCGATCGCGTGCATCGACGAGATCGCCGCTGTGCGCGGGGTCGACGCGCTCTACATGGGTCCGGCGGACCTTTCCCTCCGTCTGCACTGCTTCGACCGCTGGGACGATCCACCGATGCGCGATGCGCACGCCCGCATGGCGGCCGCCGCGGCCCGGAACGGCATTGCATGGGGCAGGCCCGGCACGAGCGCGGCGGATATCCGCACGCTGGTGGCTGCCGGCGCGCGGTTCATCCTCCGTGGAGGCGATTACGCGGCGGTCACCGAGATGGTGGCGCGATACGGCCATGACTTCGCCGATGCGCTCGGCGGAACGGCCGACGGCTGAGTCCACGTGGAACCGCGCCTCCGGGTGATCGATGTCGATTGCGCACGCGGCGACTACCGGTATGAAAAGGAGCATCTCCCGTCCCTTGGCGTCGACCTGGTCTTCCGCCTCGCCCAGACGGAAGACTCGATCATCACCGCCTGCGTGGACGCTGACTTCGTTCTGCTGGAGCACGCGGCCACCCCGGTGACCTCGCGGGTCATACAGGGGCTGGCGCGCTGTCGGGCAATCGTCAAGTACTCGGTCGGAGTGGAGAACGTCGACCTTTCAGAGGCGACCCGGCAGGGAATCGTTGTCTGCAACGCTCCGGACTACTGCACGGAGGATGTTTCGGATCACGCCGTCGCGCTCCTGCTCGCCGGCGCGCGACGCATCGTGGCCATGGATCGGCACATCAGGGGAGGAGGGTGGTCGGATTTCCCTCAAGCCTCCGGAATCCGCCGTGTCAGAAGCATGACCCTGGGCCTGGTGGGACTGGGGAGGATAGGGCGGGCGACAGCGCGCAAGATGTCATCATTCGGTCTGCGGATCCTTGTGGCGGATCCCTTCCTGCCGCCCGGCAGCGTCCCGGCGGGAATGGAGCGGGTGACGCTGGAGACGCTCTTACAGCAGTCCGACCTTATCTCCATTCATGTGCCGCTCTCCCCCCAGACGCACGGGATGATAGGGGAAGCGCAGCTCCGCCTCATGAAGAGCTCTGCGATCCTTGTCAACACGAGCCGGGGTCCGGTCATCGACGAAAGCGCGCTCGTGCGTGCGCTGCGGGAAGGCCGGCTTTCCGGGGCAGCACTCGACGTCTTCGCGGTGGAGCCTTTGCCTGCGGGCAGCCCGCTTCGGGAGCTCGACAATGTCACGCTCACGCCCCACCACGGGGCGGGCTCCATCGAGGCCAGGGCGGAGAGCGTCGCGACGGTCGTCAAATCGATTGGAGCGATTGCCCGCGGCTACTGGCCGCCGTTTCCCGTGAACAGGGATGTCAAACCCCGCCACCCCCTCAAGCCCTGGGCTGAGCTTCCGGAGCCTTGAGAAGCGCTATGTCAGTGTGATCAGCCGGTGCTCGCGGGACGAAGCAAGCAGGGCCAGGGACACCGCGACGCCTGCGCGGCCATCGGCGCCGGTACCCATCTGCATTGGCTTCCCGTTGATGCCATCGACGAACGACTTCATCTGGTCCCAGAAGGCCTGCATGCGCTCGACTGCCGTGAAGGCAGCGTCAGGATCCGCGAACGGCACGGGCGGCTGGCTCGAAATGACCCGCCAGCCCTCTGCGCGGTCGGAGAGATGCATATCGCCGAACGCGTTCAGGTCGATGATGCCGGCGCTGCCGATCATGCTCAGCCGCGCCTCCTCTCCGGGATACGGTCCGGCCGCCGCATTCGTGACGTTCACCGAGCAGATCGCGCCATTCGAGAGCTCGATCACCCCCACCGTTGAATCCTCCACCGGACGGCCGGGAAGAAATGTCCGGCTGAACCCCGCCACGGTCCGGGCCTCCGCGCCTGTCAGCCATCGGATCATGTCGATGCCATGGGGAAGGCCGTCGAGAACGAAGCCAACGGCCTCCGGGGCGTTCATCCATGCGAGCTTGTTCCCGCCGAAGTTGTCGTCCATCCGTCGGATCATCGAATAGTGCATGGTGAGCACGCGCCCGATGGCGCCGGCCGCGATCAGCTCTTTCGCGCGCGGAGCGTTGACGCGAAACCGAAGTGTGTATCCCACGGCCAGCACCAGGCCGCGCCGTGCAGCGGCGTCCACCATCCGATCGCAGTCGGAAAGCGTCGTCGCCATCGGCTTTTCCACCAGGACATGCTTCCCCGCTTCGAGTGCGAGCAGGGTATCGCGGGCATGCACTTGTTGCGGGGTCGTGACGACGATGGCGTCGATGTCGGCGCGCTTCGCCAGGGCCTCCACGGTTGCCTCGCAGTCGACTCCAAAGCGTGCAGCAAGCTCCGGTGCGCGGCTTCCGCCCCAGATCGCCACCAGTTTCCCCGCTGACCCCAGCCGCAGAATGGACTCGGCGTGCGTCCGCGCCATGTATCCGGAACCCGTGATGCCCATTCGTACTTGCCGCATTCTGGCTGGGAAGTGTAAAGCTCTTCTTGCATCATGGGAAGGCGGCGTTCTCCCCGCGCCTGTTCACGGCGATGCGTCAAGTGCTTTTAATTGAGCCTCTATGTCCGTCAGACGATCCGTCTTGGGCTCTGGCATGCTGGGGATGACCGCGAATTGAATCACGCCCAGTATTCCGATAAGGCCTCCGATTCCCAACATCGCCCAGCCCTCGTCCTGGAAAACAGCCCTGGGCACGGTATCTTGCTGGAACATCCCACCGATGTAGACAAATACTGCGCCAATGCCACCCCAGTATATTGTATTGCCCAATGCCCGCGCGCCCCTGATCTTCGCGTCGCCTATATTCTTGTGCGCAAGAGCAACCTCCAACGATGCTTGCGTTTCCTCGGCAAGAAGGGTTGCTCTCCGGGCCGCGCGATTGGGCTGCAAGTCAGGAGCGTAGAGAACGACTGCACCTCCCACCCCCTCAATGCGTTGGTTGGAGGGGTCGAAATCAGGATGGCTGAGGCCGATTATATGGGCACCCGGCGGAAGACTCACGGACAACGGGCTCACCCCAATTTGAAGACCATCAATAGATACATCCATCCCGGCAGTTTTCGTTTGAATGCTAAGTATGAATGCATCGGCTGAAGCAGCAAGCTCCTTTTTTGACTGATCAGCGGTTGGGGTGAAGTAAAAGTTTTCAGTGAGCGAGCTTGAGACGAAAGGCACTTGCAGCTCATTTGTTGCGGACGCAACGTCTCGTCTGACCTGATTGAGAAGGGAATTGATCTCCAGGCCCTGAGTGCGGATGTATTTCAAAAGCGTCTCAGTAAACAAGCCGTTGCGCCCTGAGCCATCACTCGCCACCTGCCCGGGACCGGTCGAGAAGACGACCATGGTGGAAAGCTGCGTCTTTTGAATCGTAAGCCCGCGGCTCAAAGAACGGGTTGTACGCGTGAAGGGGTTGTCCCTGCACGCGTCCAATATGAGGAACGCGCTTTTGAGATGCGCGGCACTCACGCGCCCCAGGATCCCGTCCACGGCAATGCCCTTTGCCTTTACATCATCCGGCATTTGAGGTGCAAGGTCGATCGGGATGAGATAGTTCACGCCGTCGATCTGGATTCCATGCCCGGCAAAATAGAAAAGGGCGGTATCACCGGCCTGGAGCGAGGCGGCAAACTCATCAATAGATGCGAGCATGACTCCTTGCGCGCCGTTCACAAGCAGTGTTGTCTCGAACCCTAGAGACGTGAGCGTGGAGGCCATGTCCCGGGCGTCGTTTTCCGGATTCGCCAACGGGGCCGTGGGATAAGCAGAATTGCCGATGACAAGAGCCTTGCGGCCTGAGTCGGCTCCGGCAAATGGCGCGGCTGAAAACAATATGACTGCAATCAAGAGCGCGGCAACGGGGAACGGTCCGCCCCGATTCAAACGGATCCTGCTCATCGTGTCTTTTCCAACTCGGCGATCTCCGCATCGATGGCTGCAAGCCGTTCGTCATAGGCCTTTGTGCTTGCCTTGGGAGCGAACAAGAGATACCCAAGTCCGGCGACAGCGCCAATCCCCAACGAAATGCCTGCCGCAACCGCCATATCGCCGGAGGTGACCCCGCGCATGGGATAGTTCGGATCAGAAGGATTGCCATTGGTTTCCACGTTCCAGATGATTCCTGTCCAGGCCACGAGGGCTGCGCCTGTCGCAAGTCCTCCCCAGAACGTGTCCATTGACACTTCCTTCGCGCCGCTCACGAGCAGATGGGAAGAGATGAATGCACTGCGTTTGAGAATAAGATCCTGCTTTTCGACAAGGAGCTCCGAGATGCGAAAGTTCCGATTGGGCAGCAACTGCGGCGTCGATACGATGCTCTGAGAGGGAATCCCGATCACGTCTTCCTCCAGGCTTTCCTTGAGAGGATGACGATAGAGGATATGATGCGATCCCGCGGAAAGCTCCAGCTCGAGGGGTGCCACGCCCGCCCGCACTCCGTCGACAAAGACCTGGAGCCCTTCCAGGGTGGTGCGGACGGAAAAGGAAAACGTTCCTTTTGCGAGCGCTACGGAGTTAGGACCGGGAAGGAAATACCAGTCGCCGAGAAGCGCATTCGTCGCTACGGGCACGAGGCGGGAGCTAGCCAGAGATGCTTTGCGGACGCTGTTGATGATCTGGTTCAGCTCCAGGCCAGGAACCCTCAGCATGGTTGCCAGAGTCCTTGCAAAGACGCCAACCTGCCCATCAATGGCTCGGCTTTCACCGACACCACCTGCGTACAGCATCAATGTGTTGGGAAGTCCTCCTGTGAGAGAAAAGCCCGGGCTGACTTTGTCGATGGAGAGTACCGGGTGCCTGCGATTCCCATCGATGAAGACTGCAAGAGCTACACCCTTTGCAGACAATCCTGCACAGAGCCGGTCGAGCGGCATGGCTTCGAACTCGATATCGGCGCCGGAGCGGATGAGCGCGCTCGTAGGGAGAAGATAGTTCACGTCCTCGTAAGAGAATCCGACTCCCGAATAGAAGATGCACACCCTGTCGGCAGGGGTGGGGCGCTCCTCGAACGATTGAATGAGATCGACCAGCTCCCGTCGTCCAAGATTCTGCTTGAAGACAACCTGGAAACCGTCTTGCGTGAGCGCCTTCTCCATGAGCCGGCCTTCTTCGACGGCTTCTGGAAGATTCATGTCGGCATAGCTGCTTTCGACTATGACAAGTCCATAGTCCGCGGCGTGCGCAGGCACGCTGGGCGCTGTGCTGAACATAACCGCGGCAAAGACAACGAGCATCGCGTACTTGAGAATGGGATCCATTCCTGCGTCCATCTTTCCTGAATAAACGTTCGCGAAAAACCTATGACACACGTGCGTCGGTGTCAAGATCGCCGCAAGCCGCAGGACAGCCGTCAGTGGCCGCCACTCGCAAACCAAGACAACGGCGGAATCCCCAGCTGCAAGCACTTGCGATAGAACCCCAGCCCCTCAAGCTCAGCTTGTTTCAAACCTGTTTACGGAACCGGGTCAAATGCAATCGTCGCAGAACCGCGCTCTCCTGCATGGGATTTCAAGCCGTTTCGGTATACTATGACAGATGAACAAAAACCATGGAGGTCCATCTTGAAACGGTTTGTCTTTGCTTGCCTGATCATTTTTTCTTGTGTCCCGGGAGCCATCGCTCTTGATCCCCTGTACACCCAATATGGCGGAGTGGGAACGGGAGTTGGCGTGACATTTACACTTCCAGACATACGACCATCGATTATCTGGGAACTGGAAGTTTTCGGCACGGGCAAGTTCGGCGGCGGGTTGACCTTCAATTTCGGACATAGAGTGTTGATTGGCTTTGAGGCCTTGTACTATCTGGATCCGCAGCCTGATTCCAATTTTGTCATTCCGATAAAGCTCAGGGCCAGCCTCCTGCGTGACGATGGCGATGACGGCCCCAACTACATGCTCAGTCTTGTTTCAGGCATAAAACTGATACCCTTGAATCTCTATAAATCAGATTTCCTGGTCAATGACCTTGCAATCGACGCAGAGGCATCGGTTGGTTATTCCAGGAAAGGCTTTGAGGCAGACCTTGAAGGCTATGTTTCATGGATGGGCGGGGGCCAGGGCTCAGGCGACTATTACTACTATAACTGACAGCAACTACTACGGCTCCCGTTCTGGTTAAACGGCAAGAACGTGGGCCCCGCGCCGGCCACGGACGGGCGTGGCAAGAGGCGGACTCGGCTCGACTGTCGTCCCCTGAGCCTTCGCAGGCATGGCATGATGATGGAGAATGGACGAAGTTGCGGGGGTGTGAATATAGCCAGAAGCTGAAGGGTACCGACGCCCTTAAAGATGCTCGAAGAAGCATCACGGTAAGCGAAAAAATCGCAAGAGATATGCAGCCAAGCCCGTTTCTCGCAGAACAGGTGACTCTGGTAGCAGCCGCATCGCCAAACTGGCCAACCCAATAATTGCTGCCGTGGATATTTCCGCGGTGTCCGAAGCCGTGGGTGCTTTTCAGCCTGTCATAAGACGGATCAGTCTCCGGCGCTCAGCGCATCCAGCTCGGCGATGTCCTCAGGGGCCAGACGCCAGCCCATTGCGCCGGCGTTCTCGCGCGCCTGTTGCGGATCCTTTGCGCCCGGGATGGGAAGCGCCCCTTTGCAGATGACCCAGTTGACCGCGACCTGGGAAGCGGTCCTTCCGTGCTTTTCACCGATCCTTCGCAGCGCGTCGACGACGGGGGCTGCCTGCGACAGAAACCTTTTTCCATAGAGCAGCTTGCGTATGCCGGTCGGGGGATTCTCCGCCGAGCATTTGCCGGACAGCATTCCCTGGGCGAGCGGTCGGTAGGCGACAAGGGTCACACCCATTTCCATGCAGAGGCTCAGGAGGCCCGTGCCAGGCAGATGATGACCTTTACCTTGCGGGTCTCGGCTGGATCGAAAATCACAGCGATCACTTCCATCTTGCTTCAGCATAGGAGACAGGCCATGATGTCCAGTTCGTACACCTTGGCCAGTAGCCGTGCCCGGGCTTTCCTGCTGGAAGGCGTGCTGACGTGTTGATGCTTGGGGGCATTCGTGGGCGCGGGAGGCTCGGCGGCCTGTCGGCCATGCCATGGTGCACAGGCGCGCGAGCCTCCCGCCGTAGCATCGGCACGTTCAAATGACCCCCCTCTTGACAGATGCTGTTCTGCGGCTAGAATTATCCGTCCAATAATAAAAGCTGCATTCCAAAAAGCATCAGGAGGCAAAGTATGTCCCACCTTTCGTCGAGGTTCGCATCGCGCCTGTTGTTCCTGGTCGGCACCACCCTTCTTCTGCTTCTCTCCTGTCAACCGCCAATTGGCTCATCCACCGGTGGCATCAACGGGACTGCCCGGTTCATCGGTCAGTCGGACCACAGCGGCATCATCATCGGGGCGGAAAGCGTCGATGGCGCCGGCAGGACCATTGCAGTCAGGCAGGCTATCGCCAAAGGCACCGTCGGGAGCAGGGCGATTGCCGCGCAAGCCACAACCGACGCAAGTGGAGCGTATGCGCTGACGGGGCTCGCAGCCGGGACATACACTGTCTATGCCAGCAGCAGGGACTCGCTGGAGAAGGCGGTCGCAACCGGCGTGACCGTGGAAGCGGGCAAGGATGTCACGGCCTCTGATCTGCAGCTCACCCCCACGGGACAGATCTCCGGCACCGCGACCCTGAACGGTGCGGTCAGCGGCAACCTCGGAATAGTTGTCTACATTGCGGGCACCTCGTATGCGGCGCTCTCCGACAACGCAGGGGCATTCACCATCAGCTCCGTGCCGGTGGGCACGTACACGGTGTACGCCAGCATGCAGGGCTACAATTCAGCAAACGTTCCAAATATCTCCGTCACCGCGGGGAACACGGCCAACGCAGGCACGTTGAATCTCACCGTCGCAGGTGCCTACGGGCTGACAGTGGTCTGCCCCGGAGGTGGGATAACCTCCCCTGCGGGCACGATAGAGTGCACGCAAGGCGTGCCTGTTGCACTCACCGCCACTCCAAATTCCAGCTACTTCTTCGTGAATTGGACGGTCTCGTCCGGGACGAACGTGAGCTTTGCCGATGCAAACAGTGCCACCACCACGGTGACGCTGACCGGAGGAGCCGCGACGATCCAGGCGAACTTCGCGCAGGAATTCGTCTACATTGGGAATTGCGGCTCGGATTCGCTGGCCATGTTCTCCGTGAGCCCTGATACGGGCAGGCTATCTATCCTGAGCGGCTCCCCTATTGGCGGCTTCTCACTCCCGTGTTACATCGCGTCGGCACAATCGGGCAGGTTTCTCTACGCTGCAAATTATGCGGGAAATACGATTTCCGCTTTGGGGGTCGATCGCACCACGGGGCAGCCGACGACTGTCTTGACCTCGCCCTATGGTACGGCGGCAAAACCCTACAGTCTTGCCGTGGACCAGAAGGACAATCGCCTGTACTGCGTCAGTACCGGCACCTCGAACTGGATTTCGGTCTACGACATGGACAAAAGCACCGGCTACCTCAGCCCTATCTCCGGTCCTGCGTACCAGTTTGCCGGACAAGGTCTTAATCAGTATGGCGCTGCCGTGGATTCAACGGGAAGCTTCTTCTTCACGGGGAATAACGGGAGCAGCACTGTATCCTCTTATACTATCGACAACGCCACAGGCGCCTTGACCCCGGTAGGTGCCTTTCCTTCTGGAACAGGGACGGCACCTCAGGCGCTTGCGGCGCATCCGAGGAGCCCTTTCTTGTACTGCGCGAACTGCGGAACCAATACCGTGGCCGCATTTTCAATTACCAGCCCGAGCGGAGCACTGAGCCCCGTCGGTACTCCAGTTGCCGTTGGTGCTGATCCGCAGGGGCTCGATATCGACCCAACGGGCCGGTTCCTTTACGTGGGGAGCATGAGCTCCCATTCTGTATATGCATACAGGATTGCTTTGGATGGCACTTTGTCGACCGTGAGCGGTTCGCCCTTTTCGATTGGGACGCCGACCTATTCCGTCTGCGTCGACCCCTCGGGAAAGTATCTTTATACGGCAGATTACTATGACAACAGCGTCGGTCTCTTCTCTATTGATCCGACGAGCGGTGCCCTCCAGGCAGTTGCGACGTATGCAACGGCTGGATCGGCACCAGCCTATGTCAAGGTGGTGCAGACAAGATTCTGAAAAGACCTCCGCGATTGAGGATGATGGCCGGGAAGTGGCACACGCTCTCCGGCCTCTTTTTCCGCCTGACTTATTCGCGGGTCGACGGTGACGCTGAAGCGCCTGTTCGGCGTGTCGTAGGACAGCCGTCAGGCCCCCGCGCCCAGGGCGTCCAGCGCGGCGATGTCCTCGGGGGCCATGCGCCATCCCATGGCGCCGGCGTTTTCTCGGGCCTGCTGCGGGTCCTTTGCGCCCGGTATCGGAAGCGCGCCTTTGCAGATGATCCAGTTGATGGCGGCCTGGGAAGCAGTCTTTCCGTGCTTTGCACCGATCCTTCGAAGCGCCTCGACGACAGGGGCCGCCTGCGACAGAAACTTTTTTCCATAAAGCAGCTTGCGGACTCCTGCCGGCGGGTGCTCGGGAGAGTATCTGCCCGAAAGCATGCCCTGGGCGAGCGGCCGGTACGCAATCAAGGTCACGTCCATTTCCCTGCAGAGGCTCAGGAGGCCCGTTTTTTCCGGCGCCCGTTTGAGGAGACTGTATTCCACCTCGTTGCAGGCAAGCGGCACGCCGCGTGCAGAGAGCGCAGCGTGGGCGCGGCGCATCTGGGCGGGCGAGCAGTTGGAGACGCCGACAGATTTCGTGAGCCCCGCCTTGACCGCATCCGCAAGAAACGCAGCCCAGGTTTCCAGAGCAACGGGCGGCAAAGGGAAATGCAGCAGGTAGACATCCGCGCGTAGGAGCTGGAGTCTCGCGAGGCTCGCCTTGAGCGCGGACGTCAGGGCAGGGCCGCGCAGCCGCCAGGGCAGCGAGAAGAACTTCGTGAGGACCACGGGCGCCTTCCCGGTGTCCCTGATGCACTGCCCGAGCGTGCGCTCCGAGCGGCCGCCGGTGTAGATCTCCGCCGTGTCGAACAGGGTGATGCCCGCGTTCATCAGCGCCTCGAATGTGGCGCGCTTGCCGGGATCGCGCTCATTCTTCGCGCCCCACGAGTTCGTGCCCACACCGACGGGGCT